>JACRNN010000027.1 GCA_016234955.1 Deltaproteobacteria bacterium
CCAGTAGGCGTCGTTGCACTGGGACTTGAAGAGATGGCGCTCCGCGTCCGCCAGCCCCTCATCCCACTGCCTCCCCTCGGCCCTCTCCCGCAGAGACTGGCTCGCAAGGAGCATCCTTTTATGCATCCAGTTGGCCTCCGGATACTTGGAGAAAAAATTCCTCCAAGTGCCGCCCTGGAAAAACCTCCTGACCTCTTCGCCCCTCTCCCACGTCCTGGCCTCTTCCACAAGCTCGCCGTACTCCCTTGAGGCCGTTGCCGGGAGCGACCACTCCCCCATCTCCATGTAGGATGTTGCCGGCAGGTATACCCTGCCAACTGGGCCGGCGCTCTCTATGTATTCGCCCATCTTTACGGGCTTGAGCCAGTGGAGGTTCTTCTCCATCCAGCTGAAGAAGCCCTCGAGCCATCCCTCGTCAAAGACCCACTTCGCCGTTCCCGGCCAGACCCCGAACTTCTCGCCGTCGTCCCCGTATATGGCCGCGTCCCCGCGCTTCAAGAAGCCCTTGAGCCCCCTCAGATGGGCCTCGAGCGCGTCCACGGGCTTGAAGGGTATAAGGTACCTGAGGGCCTCGCTCCCGGGGAAGACCTTTATGATGTTGCCCTGGTCTTCGGTTACGTAGTAGCCGCCAAGCTCTTCCCTCCCGAGCCCGGACTTGATGAAGTGGTAGTCATCGACGAGTATGTACTCCATACCCGCTTTTTTTAGAGTAGTCGGCAGATCCGGCTCCCATACCCTCTCGGCGAGCCATATGCCGCGGGGCCTGAAACCAAAGACCTCCTCCAGCTTATCCGACATCATCGTTATCTGGTTCAGCCTGTCGGCCTGGGGTATGACCTGGAGGATAGGCTCGTAGTACCCGCCTCCCATGACCTCGGCCGAACCCGGACGTATGGATGGTAAGCTTTATGGAGGGGTGCTTTGAAATGGCCTTGAGGAACGGCCCGTAGGAGTTCTCGTAGGCCGCTTCAATCACCTCCGGGAAGTTCCCGGCCGGCTGGTGGTTGTGGATGCAGAATATGAAATAGGTCATTTAGGAGAAAAGCCCTCCAATTCGCATTTTGCGGAGAGTATCGGAACAGCTAATGAACCTCTGATTAATCCTTTTTTTGATGTCATTGAGGAGCGCACGCCACGAAAATCTCTAACTATTTGATTTACTTTAAGACGAGATTGCCGCGTTACGCTCGCAATGACCAAAGGAAAAATTTTTAGTATGGGTGGGGCTGCGCCCGCCTTCCTGAGCGATGGAAACCGGGCTTAAGCCCCTCTAAAGCAACTCAACGACGTGCGCCACCTTCGCCTTCACCCCGTACCTGTGCATGGCGTCCCTCAACTGCACCATGCACCCAGGGCAGGCGGTAACGACCACGTCGGCCCCGGTATCCCTTACGCTCTCGGCCTTCCTCCTGGTTATCTCTATGGAGAGGTCGTAGTTCGAGAGGCTCAAGCCCCCGCCAAGCCCGCAACAGCTGCACGGGTGCTTCATCTCCTTCAACTCAACCCCTTGAGCGCCCGATATAAGCTCCCTGGGCTCATCCCTCACCCCCTGAGCCCTGCCGAGGTGGCACGGGTCGTGGTAGGTGACGCGCACCGGGGCACCGCCCATGCCCCTGCCTTTGCCCGTAAAGTCGAGATCATGCGTTAGAAGCTCGGTTATGTCCCGCACCCTCGAAGAGAACGCCTCGACCCGCGCCCTCAATTCAGGCACCTCGGAGAGGAGGTCCCTGAAGAGTTTTTTAAGCCCATAGCCGCATGTGGCGCACGACGTTACGATGTAATCGAGGGAGTGCGCCTCGAATACCTCGAGGTTCTTCAACGCCATCTCCCTGGCCGAGTCGAGGTCCCCCGTAGAGTACGCCGGCATGCCGCAGCAGACCTGGCCCTGAGGCACTATGACCGTCGCGCCGGCGCGCTTCAAGACGTCTATGGACGCGGAGCCGATATTCGGCATCAGGTAATTGACCCCGCACCCGGCGTAGAAGGCGACCCTCGGCCCGGACGGGTGCGCGACAGGCCCTCCAAGGACCTTGACCTCCGGGAGATCGAGGAACGGCGTCCCGGCAAGCGGCGGCAGGAGCCTGTTGCTCGCTATCACCGCTCCCATTAGCGGCAGGGGGAACCTTGCAAGCAAGCCGTTTTCAGAGGGCGCGTCCTTCAGGAATATCCCCTGGAAGCGGCTTGCGAGCTTGAGCGCGAGCGGCGCCATTCTTCCGGGGGAGACGAGGTTCTTGAAGATAAGGCTTGCGGCGAACGGGAGCCCCTTGTTTCGGGCCAGATCCGCCCTCGCCGCGGCGAATACCCCGGTCGTATTCACCCCGTTGGGGCAACTCCCCTTGCAGGCCCCGCACAGCGTGCACTCCTTGATGTGCCTTACGTACTCGTCGCTCTGCGGTAATTCGGATTTGAGGTGCGACCCTATGAGCGTGAGCTTGCCGCGCGCGCAGGCCGTCTCCCTGCCCAACACCCTGAACGTGGGGCAGACGGACCTGCAGGTCCCGCACCTTACGCACTTCTCCAACTCGTCTTTAAGCTCTTCAAGAGGCTTCATCGATAGTATGTGCACCGCCAATGGACGGGTTCCCGGGTAAAGGAGACAATGAACATGCATAGCGAGCGCATTCCCCGCAGCTTGTTGCGGGGCAAGCGAGCGAATAGAAATATATGTTCCCTTTATATGTCGAAGATTCCCCGCAGCTTGCTGCGGGGAGCTTCAACCACCCCGCGTGCCAAGCAGCGGGTATCCGAAGGAAAATCGGTTTTATTTACACGCGGCAAGCCGCGCTTAATTTACCCGAAGGAAAAATTAAAACACCTTGGCCAAGGTCTCTTTCTCAACCGTGCGCCTTCCCTTCCATCCGGGGAATATCTTGCCAGGGTTCAATATGCCGTTCGGGTCGAAGGTCTTTTTTATCCCCTTCATGATCTCCACGGCCTGCGGGCTCAACTCCATGCCGAGGTACGGGGCCTTTGTAACGCCTATGCCGTGCTCGCCGGATATGGTGCCGTCGAGCCTGAGGGCGAGGCCAAAGACCTCGGCCACGGCCTCTTCGGCGTTTTTGGCCTCGGCCGGGTCTTTCCTGTCGTACATGATGTTGGCGTGGATATTGCCGTCCCCGGCGTGTCCGAAGCTCGCTATGAGCAGGCCCCTTTTCCGGGCTATCCCCTGGAGCCCGAGTATGAGCTCGGTTATCCTCGACCTCGGCACCACGACGTCCTCGTTTATCTTGTTGGGCTTTGCCCTGAATAGCGCCGCGGAGATAGACCTGCGCGCCTGCCAGAGGTCCTTGACCTCCTTCTTGGACGCGGCGATCTCGGCCCTTGAGGCGTTATTATCGAGGCATATCTTCCTTATGGTCTCCGCGTCCCTGACAGCGGCATCCCTCTCGCCGTCGGTCTCTATCAGGAGCACCGCCTCGGCGGCCGGCAGTCCAACCTTCGCGTACTCCTCGACGCACCGGATGCTCGTAGAGTCCATCAGCTCGAGCGTGGAGGGTATTATCCTCGACCTTATTATCCGCGAGACCGTGGAGGCCGCGTCCTTCAGGTCGTTGAATACGGCAAGGAGCGTCTTTGTCTCCTCGGGGAGCGGCAGGAGCCTCAACCTGGCCCTGGTTATTATCCCGAGAGTGCCCTCGGAGCCCACGAGGAGCCTTGTGAGGTCGTACCCGACCACGCCCTTGGCGGTCCTCACACCGGTCTGGATTATCCCGCCGGTCGGAAGCACCACTTCAAGGCCGAGCACGTAATCGCGGGTAACCCCGTATTTCACGGCCCTGGGCCCTCCGGCGCACTCCGCGATATTGCCGCCTATGGTGGAGAATTTCAGACTCGACGGGTCCGGCGGATAGAAGAGGCCAAGCCTCTCGACCTCCTGCTGGAACTCCCACGTGACGACGCCGGGCTCCACCAGGGCCGTCAGGTTCTCCGTGTCAATCTCCAGGACCCTCTTCATCCGCTCGGTCGAGATAACCACCCCGCCCTCAACCGGAAGGCTCCCGCCGGTAAAGCCCGTGCCCGCGCCCCTCGGCACCACCGGGAACCCCTCGGAGTTCGCCATCTTGACGATGAGGGATATCTCCTCCGGGCCGCCGGGGAAGACCACGGCCTCTGGCGGATAGAGCGTGTTCGTGGCGTCGTATGAATAGCAGAGGAGGTCCTCTTTAGCGAACGAGGCGTTCTTCTCGCCGACTATCCTCTTAAGCTCGTTTTTTACGGGTTCGCTCAACATGGTTTTCCCTGCGGCCGGGCAACGCGGCGCGCCCCTCCGTAAGCAATGGCTCTGGCTGTACGCCCGCCATCTGTCTTCTACCGGCGTTTGGAAATGGAAAGGCGACAGACCACCGCCACGCCCCATGTTAAAGGTTATCAAAAAAGCGGGGGAATGTCCACAGAAGGCGGATAAGATAAGGGAAGGAGGATAGATTGCGCAGGTCATCATATAGTTGGGTTTCGTTCCTCAACCCAACCTACCCTGCTATGAGAAAGGGTAATAAAATTCATCCGATACGTTAAGCCGTTTTCTCATTGACAACTTTTCCAAAATATGTGTTATTTTTAGCTTAGCCGTTCAGATAATAACTAATTCTCCATTCGCTCCTACTGGCGGGTTCAATCTTGCAGATTGAACCCTAATGATTCGTGGTTGCCATTGATCTTCCCCCGAAATTTTGGACACACGGTTAAGCTACTTTTGACTGCTCGAACGCAAGGGGCGAACGGTATCCCAATGCCGAGTGCCGCCTGAGGCGGTTGTAGAACACCTCGATGTACTCGAAAATTCCCCTCTTTGCCTCCGCCCTTGTCTTGTACCTCTCGAAGTAAACAAGCTCCGTTTTCAGGGTATGGAAGAACGTTTCAGTAACGGCGTTGTCGTGGCAGTCGCCCTTGTTGCTCATACTCTGGATGGCTTTGCAACGCTTCAGGGCTTTCCTGAAGGCAACGCTTGCGTATTGGCTGCCACGGTCAGAGTGGAAGATAAGCCCAGGGGCCGGTCTACGCCTCATTACGGCCTGATTGAAAGCCCTTAAGACAAGAGCCGTATCTATCCTGTCCCCCATTGCCCAGCCCACTATCTGACGCGAAAACACGTCAAGGACGACCGTTAGGTACAGCCGGCCTTCCTCGGTCCACACGTAAGTGATATCGGACGTCCAGACCTTGTTGGGCCCGTCAGCCGTAAAGCGCCGCTCAAGAAGGTTCTCGTCAACTAAAAGACAATGTCTGGAGTTGGTCGTAGCCTTGAACCTCCGCCTGGTCTTTGCCATTATCCCGTTTACGCGCATGAGCCTGGCTATTCGGTTCTCCCCACACCGAAGGCCGGCGTCCCTCAGGTCCTCGGTAATGCGCGGGCTCCCGTATGTGCCACGGCTGGCCTTGTAAAACCGCCTGATCGCCTCCAGAAGGGCCTCGTTCTCCTTCAGCCGTCTTTTAGTGTCCCTTCCTCTCAACCAGGCGTAATAGCCGCTCCTTGTTACACCAAAAAGCCGGCACATCCTCTCCACCGCGAACTTGGAGCGCTCTCTTTCCATGAACCCGTACTTCATCCGCGGTGTTTTGAGAAGATGGCCAACGCCTTTTTTAAAATCTCCCGGTCCTCCTTGAGAGATGTGTTCTCCCTCTGGAGCCGTCTCAGCTCCTCGTCCTGTGGCTTAAGGCGCCCCTTCCCAGGGAAGGCCCCCTCGGAATCCTCATTGAGCTGCCTCTTCCACTTGTGTAAAAGCATCTCATGAATCCCGAGGCTTCTTGCCACTTCCGCAACTGACCGCCCGCCCTCGACTACCTGCCTTACAGCCTCCCTCTTGAACTCACTGTCGAACTTCCTCCTGCCGATTCCTCCCTCCATCTTCACACCTCCAGGATTAGATTCCTATAACACTAACCTTTCGGTGTGTCCACTAAATCGGGGGAAGGGCATCCCACGGAAAACAATCATTACAGGTAAATCAGTTTTTAGCAGGGCGGATGGCCCCCTCCTTCTCCATCCGTATAAAGATTTCTACAATCTTCGGGTCCAGATCGGCACCCGAAAGAGAGCTTATATGCTCTAAAGCCTTCTTTCTCGGCCAGGCGGGACGGTAGGGACGATCTGAACACAGGGCGTCAAAGATGTCCGCAACGGTGAAGATGCGTGCTGACAAGGGTATCTGCTCACCTTTCAGCCCGCGGGGGTAACCTTTGCCGTCCCACCGCTCATGATGACAATACGGGATATCCAGCGCCTGCCGGAGAAATTCGACAGGCGACAGCAGTTCATACGCATATTCCGGGTGCCTTCGCATTATCTCCCATTCA
>JACRNN010000028.1 GCA_016234955.1 Deltaproteobacteria bacterium
GTTCATCCCGTCGAGCGTCGTTTCGAGGGATTTTGCCTGGGGTATGTTCCTCGGAAAGCCGTCGAGTATGCACCCTGCCGCGCAGTCAGCGTCCTTAATGCGGTCCGCGACCATGTTCACGACAAGCTCGTCAGGGACCAGAACCCCCTTGTCCATGTATTCTTTCGCCTTTTGCCCGAGCGGGGTCTTGCTCCTTACGTTGGCGCGCAGTATATCGCCTGTCGATATCTGCGGTATCTTCAACCTCTCCGAGAGGTTTTTGGACTGGGTGCCTTTCCCTGCTCCGGGGGCTCCGAGGAGTATTATATTCATAACCTAAAGGCCCCTGCCCTTCGTCTTTCTTTTTTTGAACAACCCGTCATAGCTGCGCGCCAGCATATGCGACTCTATCTGCTGGGCCGTATCCATGGCGACCCCCACGACGATGAGGAGCGCCGTGCCGCCGAAGTAAAAAGGGGCGTGGAACTGCGTGACGAGTAAAGAGGGCAACACGCATACGACGGCCAGATATAGCGCGCCCCAGAGCGTAAGCCTCGTCAGCACGGTGTCTATATAGTCGGCCGTATTGGCCCCCGGCCTTATCCCGGGGACGAAGCCGCCGTTTTTCTTGAGGTTTTCCGCCACGTCCTTAGGGTCGAACTGTATGGCGGTATAGAAATAGGTAAAGAATATTATCAATCCCACGTACAGGAGGTTGTACAGTACCCCGCCCGGATTCAGGCTCTGGGCGATACTCTTCATGAACGGCACATTTATGAAGTTGGCTACCGTGGCCGGGAAGACTATTAACGACGAGGCGAAGATGGGCGGAATGACGCCGGCCGAGTTCACCTTCAGAGGCAGGTGCTGCGTGCCTCCGGCCATGACCTTCCTGCCGACGACCCGCTTCGGGTACTGTATCGGAATCTTCCTCTGCCCCATCTCCATGAAGACGATGCAGCCTACGACTACGACCATGAGGGCGAGTATAAAGACCACTACGAGGAAGTTCATCTCGCCGGCCCGCACCAGCTGTATCGTATTGTTGAGGGCCGCCGGCATCCTCGCTATGATGCCGACGAATATTATGAGCGATATGCCGTTGCCGATGCCCCTCTCGGTTATCTGCTCGCCAAGCCACATGAGGAACACGGTCCCTGACGTAAGAGTGATAAGCGTCATGGCCCTGAAGCCCCATCCCGGGAAGAGGACTATCGGCTCTCCGGCCGGGCCCCTCATGGACTCAAGCCCTATGGCTATCATGGTGCCCTGCACGAGGCTGAGCGCCACCGTAAGGTACCTGGTGTACTGGGATATGGTGTTCCTGCCGGACTCGCCCTCCTTCTGGAGCTTCTCGAGCTGAGGCACCACGGCCGTCAGGAGCTGGAGTATGATGGAGGCGCTAATGTACGGCATTATGCCGAGGGAAAAAACGGAAAAACGCTCAAGCGCCCCTCCGGTGAACATCGTGGCGAAGTCAAGGAGCGTCCCGCTTGCGGCCTTGAAGAACCCCGAGAGCGCCTCGGCGTCGATCCCCGGCGTAGGTATGTAGACGCCTATCCTGAAAACGGCAAGGAGTACGAATGTAAATATTATTCGGCGGTTGAGCTCTGGGATCTTGCTGATATTCTGTGCTATCCCAGCCAATTATATTACCTCCGCCACACCGCCTGCGGCCTTGATCTTCTCAATAGCCGAACTGCTGAACATATCGGCCTTCACGGTCAGGGGGAACCCCACGTTGCCGTTGCCGAGCACCTTGAGCGGGCCGCTCTTTTTCTTGAGCACCCCCCTGCTGATAAGGGCCTCGGAATCCACCGTCTCCCCGGACTTGAACACCCTCGCCAGGTCTACGAGGTTCACTATCCTCGCGGCCACCTTGAAGATGTTGGTAAAGCCCCTCTTCGGGAGCCTCCTTTGAAGCGGCATCTGTCCGCCCTCGAACCCGGGCTTTATGTTGCCGCCGGACCTGGCGGTCTGCCCCTTGCCGCCGCGGCCCGATGTCTTGCCGAGGCCGGAGCCTTCTCCGCGCCCTCTCCTGGTCTTTTTCTGTACAGCCCCCTTGGGCGGCTTAAGTCTGTCTAACATGATATCTATAGACCCCTTGTTTGCTGTGTTGGAGGGTCGTTTTACGACCCCAGTATCTATTCCGGTATTTTTAGCGTTCTGAAGCCCCCGTGGGTTTCATGCCCATGCTGGGTTGAAGCTCCCCGCGGCAAACCGCGCTTAATCCGCGACATATAAGGAAGTATCTATTCCTATTCGCTCGCTTGACCCCGCAACTTTTCTATCGGGCCTCGCGCTCGCTATGCATTTTCAACGCAGAGGAGATGGGCGACCTTGCCGATCATCCCCCTGATGGCCGGCGTATCGTTCAGCACCCTCGGCTTGTTCATCTTCTTGAGCCCCAGGCCGAGCAGGGTCTTCCTCTGCCTGACAGTGGAGCCGGAGGCGCTTCTTATCATCTTTATCTTTATCTTCTTCTCTGCCATTATCTTACCTCTTGGACCTGCTTGCCCCTGATAGCCGCCACGCTCTCCGGGCTCCTGAGCTGCTTGAGTGCGTCGAGTGTCGCCTTGACGACGTTGTGCGGATTGCTTGTGCCAATGGATTTGGTAAGCACGTTGTGTATGCCGGCCGACTCTATGACCGCCCTTACGCCGCCTCCGGCGATGATGCCGGTACCGGGGGACGCGGGCCGCAGGAAGACCTTGCCGGCGCCGTAGGTGCCCGTGACCTCGTAAGGTATCGTTCCGTCGGCTATCGGTATCTCATAGAGCGACTTCTTGGCCTGCTCTATCGCCTTTCTTATGGCCTCCGGGACTTCATTGGCCTTGCCGAGCCCTATGCCGACATGCCCTTTGCCGTCGCCGACCACCACTATGGCGTTGAAGCTGAACCTCTTGCCGCCCTTGACGACCTTCGCTACCCTGTTAAGGTATACGAGCTTATCCTTCAAATCCAAGGCGTTTGCGTCGATCCTGTCCAAAAAAAGCCTC
Source organism: Deltaproteobacteria bacterium (assembly GCA_016234955.1). GTDB lineage: Bacteria > Desulfobacterota > GWC2-55-46 > GWC2-55-46 > GWC2-55-46 > JACRLF01. Next base: position 2,979 of record JACRNN010000028.1, read on the forward strand.
CTTCTGCTCCTGACCGTTTAACTGTCCGATTGTCTCTATAACCGTCTTATGGTTTCACACCTTACGGCCGTCTTTGCTACGCGACATTCCATCAACCTCCGCCGCGGGCCCCGGCATCAAGGCTCAAAGGACTCTGCCGCATCCCCTATCACGCCGCCCCCTCACCGCATCCCCCCTTGCCCATGCCCCTTGCCGCGCCCCCCTTACCGCATGACCCCACCTGTGCCACATGACCCCTCATGCCGCCTAATGCCCCCTCCTACAGCATGCCCCTCCTTACAAAACGAGCGGCCAGCTCAAGAGGGGCTCTACCGCGGTGACCGGAGGCTCAAAACTTGAGCCCGGCCTCCCTGGCGCCTTCGGCCAGCGCCTTTATCCTGCCGTGGTAGAGATACCCGCTCCTGTCGAATACCACGCAGTCTATGCCCTTTTCAATGGCGAGCCTGGCTATCTTTTCGCCGACCTTCTTCGCGGTCTCACTCTTCTTGACGTCGGCGTCCGCGAAATCCTTGCTGTTGGAGGAAGATGCCGCGAGCGTTACCCCGGAGGCGTCGTCTACTATCTGAGCGTAGATGTGCTTGTTGCTCCTGTAGACATTGAGCCTCGGCCTCTGTCGAGTGCCCCTGACCTTCTTCCTGACCCTGTTCTTCCTTCTTTCCCATCCGCTGATATTTGCAGTTCTTCCGTCCATATCTATTATTTACCTCCGGCTGCCTTACCGGCCTTGCCGGCCTTTCTCCTTATGACCTCGTTGGAGTACTTGATGCCCTTGCCCTTATAGGGCTCCGGCATCCGGAGCGCCCTGATATCCGCGGCGACCTGGCCTATGAGCTGCTTGTCAGGGCCCTTCAACGTTATCAAAGTCTGCTTTTCGACGGACGCCTTTACGCCCTTGGGCAGCGGGTACTTGATAGGGTGTGAGTATCCGAGCGACAGGTTCATCACTTCACCCTGGATATCGGCCTTGTAGCCTACGCCGATTATCTCGAGCTTCTTTTCGAACCCCTCGTTGACGCCCTTGAGCATATTGTCTA
>JACRNN010000006.1 GCA_016234955.1 Deltaproteobacteria bacterium
GAGCGAGTCGGACAGCATATAAAGGAGGTTTGCCCCGCCGCTCATTGACCGGCTATTCTCCCGCCCTCCAGCATCACGGTCCTCCTGCCGAAAAGGTCTATGAGTCTTCTGTCGTGCGTGGCCACGACGACGGTGGTGCCCAGGTTGTTGACCTCTTTGAAAAGCTCCATTATCTCGTTGGAGAGCGCGGGGTCGAGGTTGCCGGTGGGCTCATCTGCTAAAATGATGGCCGGGTCCTTGACGAGCGCCCTCGCTATGGCGACCCTCTGTTGCTCGCCCCCTGAGAGGCTCAACGGCTTGAAGTTGGCCATGTGCTGGAGCTTCACGTAAGAGAGCATCCTGTTGACCCTGGCCTTGATATCCCCCGGGCCGACACCCATCACCTTGAGCGCGAGGGCGACGTTTTCAAAGACCGATTTGCCCGGAAGGAGTTTGAAGTCCTGGAAAACGAACCCTATCCTCCTCCTCAGGCCCGGGAGGTCCGCCGGCGGTATCTTGACGTAATTCCGGCCGTCGATGATGATCTGCCCGTCGGTCGGGGCCTCTGAGCCGAACATTATCTTCAGCAACGTCGATTTCCCGGCCCCGCTCGGCCCGGTTATGAACAGAAATTCACCTTTAGGTACATTCAGTGTTATATCTGAAAGGGCCGGGGCGGAACCTTCGTAACTCTTGGAGACATGGAACATCTGGATCATGGGTGTCAGGGCCGTGCGCCTAACAGGTTGTTGAAAAACCCTCGCGTCCGTTCAGGCTGTTCAAAAAGCTCCCGACCCGCGCCACTTGGCGTGGGTGCCCCGAAGGCGTCGAGGAGCGAGGAATGAGGCGTATTTTGTCCATACGCCGCAGTGACGAGCGACGATGACAACGCAGTAGATGGACTTTTTCAACAGCCTGCTAATGAGATGCCCGGCGTCCAGCCCCCGGGTCCGCGGCACATCCGGGCCAACACCGCCGGGGGAGCGGGACAATGAACCACCCCGGAGCAAGCCCCGGAGTTTCCGTTGGAACTTACGTTCCTGGCTTGCAAAGCAAGCTTCGAGGAATGGGGTGCCCGCCGTAATCCCGTCCGCTTTAGCGGCGGGTCAAAGCGGGCAAATATAAAAGACGTTACCATGCCATCAAAATTCTCCGTCATTTATGGGGGAGAATTTTAATCATACCCGAAGGAAACATTAAAAAGAAAAAGCGCGTTTACTTTCAGCTACTTGGGCGGACAAATACAAAAGGTATTATCCCAGTTGCCAAATTTTATGTCAAGAGGTTAATGGCGCCGGAGGCAAAAAACAACTTCCCGTGACATGGGTTTGGCGGGCTTCAACGCCGCAGGCACGCCATGCATTTTAGACTAAATTTTGGACTGGAGTTGCCGATATATATAAAAGTATACACATGTGCCTTTGACCTCGATCCTTCATAAAGGCGGCTTGCCGCGGGGAGCTTCAAGACAAGGATCCAAGATGGCTGAGCATACCGGGGGCTTCCACAGACAATATCGCGTAAAAGATACCCCCCCTCCCTCCATACTCATAGTAGACGACCACGACGTCAACATCGAGCTCATGACCTCGGTCATGGACATCGAGGGCTATAATACCATTTCATCGACCGACCCCAATGAGGCCTTGCGCATCGCCGAGGAACTCTCCCCGGACATCGCCGTGCTCGACGTGATGATGCCCGGGATGAACGGCTACGAGCTGTGCAGGAGGCTGAAGGCCGGGTGCAAGAAAAGGTTCTTCCCGGTCATACTGGTAACCGGGCTCCATCAGTTGGAGGACAAGGCCAAGGGCCTCGAGGCCGGGGCCGCGGAGTTTTTCACCAAGCCGTTCAGCATCAAGGAACTGGTCTACAAGATCCGCTCACTGCTCGAGTACAAGCGTGTTCTCCATGAGCTTGAACAGGCGGAGCGGATGATATTGGCGCTGACCGGCGCCGTTGAGTCGAAGTGCCGCTGCAGCATGGGGCACTCGGAAAGGGTGAGTTCGCTCTCCTACGAGCTCGCGCGCATTATCGGAGTCGATGAGGCCGAGGCGCTGATAATAAAGAAGGCCGCCATGCTCCACGACATCGGCAAGGTCTGCCGAGGCTTGGGCACGGCGCGCGGGAATACCTGCCCGGACGAAGACGGCGAGCTTGCTAAGAGGCACCCGGCGGCCGGAGCGGAGTTCCTGGGCCGCATCTCCTCGTTCAAGGACGTCATCCCGGCGATAAGGTCCCATCACGAGAGATGGGACGGC
>JACRNN010000007.1 GCA_016234955.1 Deltaproteobacteria bacterium
AAAGGGGCTCATGGGGGTTATCAGACCCGATACCTCCCCGGAGGATATCTTCTTCCACGTCAATAAGGCCATCTTCTGCAACAGGATGATCAAGAGGAACGCCAGGGCCCCGGTCAACATGCCCGTGGAGATAATCGCCGGTCAGAAGAAGATCAGCACGGTCTCCTCGCTATTGAGCAGGGACGGCATGTTCATAGTAACCCTAAACCCCCTGCCGGTAAATTGCGTCTGCGATCTCGCCTTCAAGGTCCCCGGCATCGGGAAGGACTTCAGGACCGGCGCGAGGGTGCTCTACAACGTCCCGGTCAACAAGGACCTTAGCATCATATCAAGCCCGCAAGACCCCTTCAAAAGGTTTATTTCCCACCCCGGGATGGCCGTCTTTTTCCTGGACCTGCCGGCCCAGGACAGGGAAGTGATTGACAGGTATGTCAAGAGCCTGGACTGAAGCCTGACAGCCTGCTAAATCTTTATATGTCTATGGTTTATATTTATGCGATGGCCCCTTCCAGAGCAATGGAGGGGAGGCTTGATTTGATGGGGAGGTATAACGGCATGAACATGCATAGCGAGCGCATTCCCCGCAAGCCAAGCTACGGGGAATCTTCAATCCCGGCCGTCGGGGCGATATCAGGAACAAAAAAAGGCGGGGAAGCCGGCTTATCTGACCTGGCCCTCATGCCCGGCGAACCTCTTTAAAATTTCTATCACCTCATAGTCCTCGACCTGGCTGAAGTCGAGATAGAGCTGGCCGACGGCGTAAAAGAGCGGGGGTATCACCGGACATACCACGCCATCCACCTCGTCCATGCTCTTTATCCGCTCCACCGTATCCGCAGGCCCTCCGGGGACGGCCACTATTATCTTCTTGGCCCCGGCGGCGTGCACGGCCTGTATGGCGGAGATCATGGTGGAACCGGTCGCCAGTCCGTCGTCCGCTATTATCACCGTCCTGTCTTTGAGCGGCACCTTCTCCCTGACCCTCCTGTAGAGCTTGAGCCTCTCCTTTACGGCGTCGAGACGCTCCTTTTTTTCCTTCTCGATATAATCCTGCCTTATATGCATGCCGGCGAGGGCGGCCCTGTTCAGGTACACGGCCCCGTCCTCGGTCACCGCTCCTATCGCAAGCTCCGGGTTGAACGGAGCCCTGAGTTTGCCGGCAAAGATTATATCGAGGCCGCACCCGAGCTCTCTCGCTATCTCCGCGGCTACGACGACGCCTCCGCGCGGCAGACCGAGGACGACGGCATCCGCGCCGGAGTACTCCTCCAGCAGCTTTGCAACGACCTTACCGGCCTCTTTCCTGTCGGCGTAGATTTTCGGCCCTTTATTCATCGTTCATCCTGTATACTTTAATATACACCGTACCCGGTATTTGTCAAGGAAGTCTCCAGCATGGGAAAAACCCCACTAAACTCTTGCCGTGGTAATCTTTATAAGTTATATTCTAACTGGCTTCTAAAGTTTTTTTAGCGCGAATCAGGACTATACCGCGTTAGTAGCTTCCGGCATGGGATTCAAGATATTTCAGGTGGATGCGTTCACGGACAGGCCTTTTTCCGGCAACCCTGCGGCCGTGTGCGTGGTGACGGCGCATCGGGACGACAGGTGGATGCAGGACGTCGCCCGTGAGATGAACCTGTCGGAGACGGCGTTCTTGCGCGCCCGGCCCGATGGCGTAGACCTGCGCTGGTTTACGCCGACGACCGAGGTAGACCTCTGCGGACACGCCACCCTCGCCTCCGCCCATGTCCTGTGGGAAGAGGGCTTTGTGGACAGGGGAGAAAAGATACGTTTTCACACGCGCGGCGGGACCCTGAGCGCCGATCTCAAGGAGGGCTCTATCGAGCTCGACTTCCCGCGCGAGCAGGATGAACGTACAAGCGCCCCTGAGGGGCTCCGGGACGCCCTCGGGGTACCCTTGCTCTACGTCGGCAGGAACCGCTTCGATTATATCGTAGAGGTCGATTCGGAGGAGACTCTGAGGGGCTTGAGGCCGGACTTTGCCCTCCTGTCCCGGATACCGGCAAGGGGTGTGATAGTCACCGCCGCGTCGTCCGCGCCGGGATACGACTTTGTATCCCGTTTCTTCGCGCCGCGCTTGGGTATAGACGAGGACCCGGTGACAGGGTCGGCGCACTGCTGCCTCGGCCCCTTCTGGCGGAGGAGGCTTGATAAAGACCGCTTTATCGCGTACCAGGCGTCTTCACGCGGCGGCGTGGTGCGGGTGCGCATCGACGGTGGACGGGTCTATATCGGTGGGCAGGCCGTCATAGTCCTGCGAGGCGAGTTGGCGTAGGGAGGCTCCTGAGCCGTGAGGCGCGGCGAGCCGAGCCGCTTATGTGAACCCTCCATGGCTTGGAGACCCCGGTGGCTTCAGAACGCTAAGAGATGAACCCTCTCATGGCATAAAATTTCAGGGTTTTAGGAAAGTTAAAATAACTAAAACAGGGTGAGAAAAAATGGCCGAGAAAAATATCGCCGAGAGGCTTGCCGACTTCGGGCTCGGCCTCAGGTTTGACGACCTCCCCCAGGAGGTCGTCCACGATACGAAGAGAAGGGTGATAGACACCCTTGCCTGCATGCTCGGGGCGTACGACTGCCCGCCGGTAAAGGCCGTGAGGGCGATGGCCCCGGCAATGTCGGACGGCCCTTGCGCCGGCATATTGGGCAGCCCCGGGTCTACGACGCCGGACTTCGCCGCTTTCGCCAACGGGGTGATGGCGCGTTACCTCGATTTCAACGACACGTATCTTTCAAAGGAGCCCGCCCACCCCTCGGACAATATCCCCGCGGCGCTTGCCTGCGCCGAGGTTGCGGGGGCGAGCGGGGCTCAGTTCATCGCCGCAGTGGTCGCCGCTTACGAAGTACACTGCGCCCTGTGCGACGCCGCTTCTCTGCGCGCAAAGGGCTGGGACCATGTGACCTACGGCTCGTTCTCTTCCACGGTGGCGGCGTCCATGCTTCTCAGGCTTTCACGGGAAGAGGCCGTAAACGCGCTCGGCATGGCCGGGGTAGCCTCTCCGGCTCTGCGGCAGACAAGGGCCGGGGAGCTTTCGATGTGGAAGGGCTTTGCTTTTGCGAATGCCGCCAGGAACGCGGTATTCACGGCCTTATTGGCGAAAAACGGCATCACCGGCCCCTCGCCGGTATTTGAAGGGGAGTTCGGTTTCTTCAAGCTCGTATCAGGTCCCTTTGACCTGCCCGCCTTCCCGTCAGGCAGGGCAAACAGGTTCAAGATACTTGATACGTACATGAAGTACTACCCGGCCGAGTACCACGCGCAGAGCGCCATAGAGGCCGCCGTGGAGCTCTCCCGCGAGATAGACGACGTCTCGTCCATAGATTCGGTCTCCGTGAGCACCTTCAGCACGTGCTACGACATCATAGGCCACGGCCTGGAGAAGCGCAGGCCCAGGACAAGGGAGACCGCCGACCACAGCCTCGCCTATTGCGTGGCCGCCGCGTTGATGGACGGGAACGTAACGGTTGATACCTTCTCCGGGGAGAGGCTCAGGGACGGCAGGCTCCTGGGCCTCATAGACAGGGTCGAGATAGTAAAAGACCCTGAGTTCGACAGGCTCTACCCGGAGTCCATGCCCAACAGCGTCGTGGTGGTTCTTAAGTCCGGGGACGTCCTCTCCAAAGAGGTCATATACCCGAGGGGCCATCCCAAGACCCCGCTTACCGACGTCGAGGTCGAAGAGAAGTTCAAGAGGCTCGGCGGGCCGTACTTCGGCGGAGGCGGGGCCGACGGCGCGCTACGGTCGCTATGGGCGCTCGATGAGATGAAAGAGATAGGGGCGCTCCTGAGCCTCTTTAAGGCGGGGCGGCCCTGATATCCTCAGACCTCACGCGGGCCGCCGCCAGGCACGGTTTTAGTTTTCTGCGGCGTTCGACCGGCGCCATGCAGGCACGGAGCTCAAGGGCTCAGGCACGCAGAGGTCAATGCTCGATAGGATGCAGACCATGGAGGATATCTACAGGCTCCTCAAATATTCGCCGGGTTGAAATTCTCCGATAGCCAAGCCGCGGAGAATTTTCAAGCAAGGAATTTATCGTTTGTAATTCGCTCGCTCCTCCCCAAAGCCAAGCTGCGGGGAATCCGCTCGCTATGCTTGTTGAATATGGCCAAACGGGTCAACTGTTTCAAATGCAGGCACTTCTATATAACCTGGGAGAAGTACTTCCAGCGCGGGTGCAGGGCGCACGGCATAAAGACGATGGATATCCCGTCTGCCGTCGTACGGAGGATATCCGGGCTTGAGTGCCAGTCCTTCGAGCCGAGGGGGAAAAAGGGCGGCGTTGAGGGCGACAATGATGAAAATGCATAGCACGCGCCCCTGAGCGCAAGCCCTGTTGCGGGGGGGGCTTCAAGGGGAGTGGGGGAGGAGGGGTTTTAATGCCTCGCTCTTTCAAGTTGCGTCCCACCGCTTTGTGCTCAGGTTATAATCAAGACAGATACGGATAGAGGGAGGGTTATGGTCCTTATCGAGTTCGATCCTTTCAAGGTCATAAAAGCCGCGCTCAAAAGCGGCGGCGACTTCGCGGACATATATGTCGAGGATATCGTCAACACCTCGATAGTATGCGAGGAGAAGAAGATCGAGAAGGTGGTCTCCGGCATGGACAGGGGGTGCGGGGTAAGGGTGATAGCCGGATTCAAGACGTATTACGCGTACACGAACGACATGACGGAAAGTGGCCTCCTGGAGTTGGCGGGGGTCGTGGCGAAAGGCGTAAAGGAGGGTAAGGAGGCCGGCGACGTCTCTCTTGTGAGGAAGGACAGGGCCCCGGGCTTCGACATCAAGCGCGTCCCTTACATGGCCGGCCTTTAGGAGAAGGTCGGGTTCGTCAAGAGGGCCGACTCGACCGCATGGGCGGTGGATAAGAGGATAGTCCAGGTCAAGGTCGTCTATGGAGACGGCTACAAGAGGTTCGCCGTCGTAAATTCGCTCGGAGAGTGGGTGGAGGAGG
>JACRNN010000008.1 GCA_016234955.1 Deltaproteobacteria bacterium
GAGCGTGAGGCTGAAGCCCTGGAGGTTCGAGGACCTCGCTATCAGGCCGCCGTCCTGGTCGAGCACCTGTATGTAGTTGCCGGCGGTGCGGATGCCGAAGAACCTCTCTAATATGATGTCGAAGTCCCTCGGCAGGAATATCTCGCCGGTGGGCCTGTAGACCGTATGCGCCATCATGTTGGCCACGGAGGTTATCTGGCCGTCTATCCTGCGCATGAATATCTCGGAGAGGAGATAGGAGAACGCGAAGCCGAAGGCTATGAGGCTTACCGTCAGGAGGGAGACGTACCAGATGGTGAGCCTTGTGCGGATGGTCAATGCCATGAAAGCTTTTTCCGATTAAAGGTATAGTCCGGCGCGCAACGGCGGTCTGAGCGCCCAGGGGCGAACCTCACGGGCAACGGCCGTTGAAGCTCCCCGCAGCAAGCCGCGGGGGATCTTCGACATATAAGGGAGTATATATTTCTATTCGCTCGCTTGACCCCGCATCAAGCCGCGGGCTGGGCGCTCGCTATGCATGTTCCAGGATGTCACTGCCCCATCATCTTGAGCCGGTCAAGGGACTTGATCACGATCTCTTTCCTCTTGATGTCGAGTATACCCTCGTCTTTGAAGCTCTTGAGGAGCCTGATGGATGTCTCCTGCGTTATGCCGAGGAGTTCCGCTATCTCAAGGCGCGAAAGGGTCAGGTTGAGCTTGACGGCGCGGTCGCACCTGGTGCCGTACTCGCTGGCCAGGGTATAGAGAAGGTGCGCGAGCTTCTCCCTGGCGTTGAGCAGGCCGAGGCTCCCTATCCTGTCGTAGGCGTGGTCGAGTTCCCTGCCCATCGATATGATGAGCTTTTTGGAGATGTCCGGCTCTTTCACCAGTATGGAGAAGAACGAGTTCTTCTCCATGTAGCAGAGCTCGCAGTCCTCCATGGCCATGGCGGTGTTCTTGTACGTCCTTCCGTCATAGAGCGCCTCGAAACCGAGCATGTCTCCCGGCTTCAATATCTTTATTATCTGCTCCTTGCCGGCATGAGATGACCGTACCACCTTGACCCGCCCGGTGCGGATGATATAAAGCCCCGTGCACTCGTCCCCCTCCATGAAGACGACCTCGCGCTTTTTGAAAGCGGAGATGGACACCACGTCCTTGAAGGCGTCAAGCTGCCTCGTATTAAGGCCCGTGAAGAGCGTGTTCTTCCCGATGTGGCAACTGCACAGCGAGCAGATGGACTCTTTATCCACAGTTATCGACATGGCTCTTTCACCCCTCTTCTTAGCAGCCTGACGAAATTTGAATTTTTCATCCCTCTTCTTAAACCCATTATGCGCGGCTCACCGTTTGAAGCGGCCGGGGACGACCCCGCCGAGGCTCGATACCGGCTTGGGCCATATCTCGCCGAAGGGGAAGTCCTCCCTGTAGGGGACCACGGCGAGGCTTACCCCGCCGTCGGCGCCGACCTCCCTCGCAAGCCCCAGCACCTCGCCGTCGGGCAGGCTCCCCCCGGTCTTCCAATCGACGGTCTGGAGCTTTATGAGCACCCTGCCCCCGTCCCCCACGGTCTCGACCGCGTCTTTCATCATCTTCCTTATCATGCCCCTTATCTCCTCCATGGGCCGCCCGAGCTCCTCCTCCATCTGCCTGTGGTAGGCCATGATGGAGTAGTAATCGAAGCCGTACCTCTTTGCCGCTCCGATGTCCTGGGAGAGCCACGCGAGCGAATACGGCGGCTTGACGACGCTTTCGTACATGAGGTTTATCGCGAACTTCGTCGACGGCCTCTTTTTCCTTACGGCCTCCCTGAGCCTTCCGGCCACATCAAGGAGCCTCCTGTTCTTCCATGAGGCCCACTCCCAGAAAAGCTTCGTATAGTGCGCCCCCGTCCCGCCCTCTCCCATGACGTAGAGCGAGGCGGGGTACAATACCGAACCCGTCTCCGCGCGGAAGAGCCTGCGCGCATGGGGCCCGAAGCCCTCGTTATGCCTGAGGATGAGGTCGTCCTGGAACAGCACCCCGTCGATATCATAGTCCGCAAGGTCGGAGTATATGGCCTCGAGCCGCTTAACGGCCTCTTCGTTGAAGAGGTCGAGGCCCTTGCACATCATCTCCTTCCCTGACCCCATGTCGTACCCTTTGCACGCGAGGTCTTCCCTGTCCTCTACTCCGTAGTCCGCGTACCTGGTGGTCATCCAGGCGAATACCCGGAGCCCGTGGGCGTGGGCTATGCGAATCATGTCACCGAGTATGTCGTCGACCACGGGCGCGTGCGTCGTCTTGAAGTAGACGCCCCTTTTTTCCGTATGCCTGGCGAAGCGGTAGTACCTGTCGGCGCTGTTGTGGAAGACCCGGAGGATCAGGGTGTCCACCCCGGCGCCCTTGAGCCTCTTCACCTCCGCCTCGACCTCGGCGAGCGTGCCGCCTTTAAAGAACATCACCTGTACCGCATGGATCCTTGGGCCACGCTCCCCTGGCCCGCCGGCGGAGGGCGCCTGTGGCGGAGGCTCGGAAGGGACGGGCCGTGCCTTTATCATCTCAACGGCCTCGTTCAATACCTGCTTCGCCGACGGAGCCTGAGGGGCCTCCGGGTAGTTGGCGAGGAACCTCCTGAACTCGTCCCGCGCCTCTACGTAGCGGCCAGCGAATAGATAGGCTTTGCCGAGGCTGAGCTGAGCGGGGCTTGCGTAGGGGCTTCCGGGGAAGTCCTCTATCAGCCTTGAGAACTCGCGCGCCGCCGCCGGGAAGTCGTGCTCGTCCATGAGGAAAGACGCGTAGTTGAACTGCCCCCTGTCGGTGTAGTACGGCTTGCCGTTGTCCTCGGACCAGCCGATGCGGGGGATAAGGGACAGGGAAAGGACGAGCGCGAAAAAAATACGGAGCTTAAGGTGTATGCCGCACGTGTAACCGTTAATGGAGGGTATCCTCATCTTAAGCGCCGCACCTTAAGGTATAATATATCAAAATACCGGACGTTTATCCAATTGTCATTCTGAGTAGCCGAAGGCTGCGAAGAATCTTGCAACTTGTTGATTTTATCAGCTCTGAGATTCTTCACTCCGTTCAGAATGACGACCCGAAACAATTTTTCAGTAAAGGAACCTCTGATCAATCCCTTGGTTCGTCATTGCGAGCCCTTCGCTATGTCATTCTGAGTGAAACGAAGAATCTTGTTCTTCCGCTCAGGACAGGCTCCGCGAAGCAATCTCATCTTTTGATAAATCAATAACTTGGAGATTGCTTCGTCGCATGCGCTCCTCGCAATGACAGCGGAAAAGAGAATTATTCAGAGCTTCCAAAACTATTAAAGCCCCCGCTCAGAAGAACTTCCCCATCGCCTCTTTGATGGTGGAGACCCCTTCGAGGCTGATCCCGGCCGGGCCCTTGAAGCCCTTGAGGTTGTCCCTGGGGAGCACGCACCTCTTGAAGCCGAGCTTGTGCGCCTCCTTGACCCTCGGGGCCGCTTGGTTTATGGCCCTCACCTCGCCGGCCAGCCCGACCTCCCCGAAGATGACCGTGCTCGGCTCTATGGGCCTGTCGAGGAAGTTCGACGCTATGGAGGCGATGACGCCCAGGTCTATCGCAGGCTCTTCGAGACGCATCCCTCCGGCCACCTTGATGAATATGTCGTGGTTGGCGAGCATTATCCCGGCCTTTTTCTCAAGGACCGCGGCCAGGAGCATCACCTTGTTGTAGTCCACCCCGACTACCGTCCTCCTCGGCACCCCGAAGAGCGTGGGGCAGACCAGGGACTGCACCTCCACCAGTATCGTCCTTGTCCCCTCCAGACTTGAGACCACGGCCGACCCGGAGGCCCCCTGCGGCCTTTCGGCAAGGAATATCTCCGAGGGGTTTGCCACCTCGCTGAGGCCGCCCTCCTTCATCTCGAATACCCCTATCTCCATCACCGAGCCGAACCTGTTCTTTACGGCCCTCAAGACCCTGAAGGCATGGCCCCTCTCCCCCTCGAAATAAAGGACGGTGTCGACCATGTGCTCAAGCACCTTGGGCCCGGCGATGGACCCTTCCTTTGTCACGTGTCCTACGAGGAAGAGCGGTATCTCGAGCGACTTGGCCGCGGAGATGAGCCCCATCGACACCTCCTTGACCTGGCTAACGCTCCCCGGCGAGGACTCGAGGGCCTCGGTAAACACCGTCTGCACGGAATCGACCACGAGCACGGAGGGCCTCACCGCCTTTACGGCGTCGATGATGCGCTCCATGGAGACCTCGGAGCAGACGAGCAGGTTCTCATTGACCGCGCCGAGCCGCTCGCCCCGGAGCCTTATCTGCCGCATCGACTCCTCGCCCGTCACGTACAGCGCCTTGCCCCCGGCCCCCGCTATACGCGCGGCCGCCTGGAGAAGGAGAGTCGATTTGCCTATGCCGGGGTCTCCGCCCACGAGGATGGCGCTGCCGTGGACCATGCCCCCTCCGAGCACCCTGTCGAGTTCGAGGATGCCGGTTGAGACCCTGGCCTCCGGCGCCATGTCCAGCGAGGCTATCGACAGCGCGGAGACTGTGGCCGGTACGTGCGCCCTCTTGTCGCCCCTGTCCTCAAAGACCTTTTCCTCAAGGAACGTGGACCACCCCCCGCAGTCCTGGCACCTGCCAAGCCACTTATAAGAGGTGGAGCCGCAGGACTGGCATGTATAGATTGTTTTGGGCTTTGCCATGATAGAGACGCGGTCTCAAGTGGAACGATATGGGGCGGATGTTTACGATTGACAATGGCACCGGTTTTATTGGATAATTTAAAAGGCCGGTCCGTATGGGCCCGTGACTGTGAAGCGGCCTTGTCCCCTTAATCGAAGGGGTTGGGCGAGTACGCGCCAGCGTAGACAACCCGGCAAGAAAAAGATGCCTGTGGACCCATCAAACTACAGTAACATACTAATTGAACTGGCCAAGGCTGTCAAGATGCATAATTTCTACCCCGACGGCCATCCTAACCTCAACTCCGTCCTGGAGAAGTGTTTCCTCATCTTTAAAAAGCAGCTTGAGACTCAGAAAGAGCTCAAGTGGAAGATAGACCAGAAGGGGTTTTACGACAACAAGACCCCCATAGGCCAGGGCAACCCGGAGATAGCCGGGCTTGCCAAGAAACTCTTTTTCAGGCGCGTAAACGAGATAACCCTGACGCGGATGTTGACCCCATCGGACATAAGGGCACTGCTCTCCGTCTTCACGGTGGAGCCCGAGGGGATAGAGGCCCTGGGCGGGCCCGAGGTCTTCTTCGCCGAACGCGGGGCCGAGGGGATACTCGTCAACGCGCTATCGTATGAGGAGTTGAAAAGGCTTCAAAGGGAGATAGAGGCCAAAAAAGAGAAGGAGCGGATGGAGCTCGCCAAAAAGGAGGCGGAGCGCCAGGCCGCCGAAGCGGCCGAGCAGGCCGCGAAGGAGAGCGCGGAGCAGGAGCCGCCCCCCCCTGTCCCGGCCGGCAAAGAGACCAGGGACGAGGTCCTCGAAGAGCTCCTGAGGCGGATAGCCAAGGAGACCGACCCGATAAGGTACAAGGACCTGAGCGTGCGCATCCGCGAGAAGATAAGCCCGCTTGTGGTATCCAAAGAGCTCGACAAGGTCCTTGACGTTATGACGCTCTTCCTCAAGGACTCCTCCGGCTTGTCGCGCCTGCCGGAGAGCGTGAAGAACATCGCTTCCGAATCTCTGGAATCCATCTTCGACTCGGACATCGTACAGTACGTCATAAACCTGATATCGTCCAGGGACAACACCAGACAGCTCGACGCCCTGCAGAAGCTCCTGCTCAAGGCCGGCGAGCCGGCCATAGAGCCGCTCCTCGACGCCCTGATAGACTCGCCGGAGGTGTCGTTGAGGCGGATGCACTATGACACCCTCCTCCTCTTCGGCAACGTCATAAGGCCCTACGCTCAGAAGCGGATGGTCGGGACGCCCTGGTACGCCATAAGGCAGATGGTCGCGCTCCTGGGCGACCTCGGGGACCCTGCCTCCATAGACGCGCTTGAAGAGGCCTACGGCAACGATGACATGAGGATAAAGAAAGAGGTGTTGAAGAGCGTCGTGAGGATACAGTCGCCGAGGTCCACGGAACTTCTCATAAAGGCCCTCGCGGAGCAGGACCAGGGCCTTGTAAGCCAGGCGATAATCTCGCTCGGGGTGCTTAAGGCCCCATCGGCCATAGACGTCCTCGGGGAAATAGCCACAAAGAACGACAGCTACGAGTCCAGGAAAGAGGCGGTCAAGTCCCTCGGCATCATAGGCGACGAACGCGGCGTCCCGTACCTGACAAAGGTCCTCTTCAAGAAGGTCTGGTTCGGCAAAAAGACCAACAACGAGGTCCGTTCCCTCGCGGCCTCGTCCCTCGGCCTCATAGGCGGGGAGGAGGCCCTTAGCGCCATAGAGAAGACGAGCAAGGACGCCGAAGGGGACCTCTATAATACCTGCCGGAGAATACTTGAAGGAAGAGAGAACTCCATTGGACAGAACAGATAACAGAGACGCCATACTCAAGAGCCTGAACGCGGCCATCAAGAGCAGGAGGCTCTACCCCCCGGCCCACCCGGCCATCGTGTCCCCGGTGAAGAAGGGGCACGAGCTCATTACGGATTCCCTCAAGGAAAAAGAGACTATCGTCATAGCCGTCATAAACGAGGCCCTCGTATTCGAGGACGGCCCGGTGCCGGACGGCGACAGGCTCTACCCCGACCTGGTCCAGAACATGACGGACAAGAAGATCGAGGCCGTCGTCATCGAGAGGGGGATTTCCGAAAACGAGCTTTCGGGCGCCATAGAAATACTCTCCGGCAAGGAGCTTGCGGGCACAGAGGTCCAGCAGGAGCTTCAATCCAGGGGCATAAGCCGCTTCAGCGTCAGGTCCGTATCCTCCAAAAGGAACGCGCTCGAGATATACAACAACGCCGTGGTGGTCGTGCAGAACGTAATGAACGAGATACGGATGGGCAAGATCCCGGGGAGCGAGGCGGTAAACAACATCGTCAACGAGATAACCGACAAGGTGCTGACCGACCCCAACGCCATCATCGGCCTTGCCATGATCAAGAGCTATGACAACTACCTCTACAACCATTCGGTCAACGTATCGGTAATCTCCATAGCCATAGCCAGGGCCATGGACTTGAGCGACACCGACCTCCACGCCGTAGGGGTCGGGGCGCTCCTGCACGACATCGGAAAGACCGGCGTCTCCGAGCAGATAATAAGAAAGCCCGGGGGCTTGAGCTCCGAAGAGTGGGAGAAGATAAAGGAGCACCCCCTGCTCGGCTCCAGGATAATAAAGAGCATGGAGGGGATAGACGAGACGATCGGCAGGCTCATCTAC
>JACRNN010000009.1 GCA_016234955.1 Deltaproteobacteria bacterium
CCTCTTGGAAGGACTTGTCCGTTGCGGCGGGTGCGGCTCTTACCTGACACCGACCTACTCTGGCGGAAGGAAGGGGCATTATTTCTATTACCAGTGCACCAAGATTGCTAACGGCGCTGACGAGTGCAAGATGAAGCGTGTGAGCGCCGAGGCCCTTGAAGAGGTAATCGCAAAACGCCTCGTCGATATGAGCAAGGACGAGGGGCTTTTGAGAGAAATTCTCGATGAGGCCGATGCCACCTCAAGGAAGGAAAGAAAAATCCTTGAAGAGCGCCGGAATATCCAAAAGAGGGCGCTTGCTCCTATAGAACAGGAGATACAGAACATCGTCAAATTTATCGCTCAGGGGAAGGGTTCACCAGCCTTGGCATGGGAGCTTGAGCGGCTTGAGATACAGAAGAAGGAGATAGAAGGGGAGATGGAGCGGATAACCCTCGAGGCCCAGGAGCTTAAAAACCGGACGATAAACGCCGAGATCGTGGCCGAGGGACTGGGATTTTTCGAGCGGGCATGGCAGGCGGCTACCCCAAAGCAGAGGAAAGACCTGATGAGGCTCCACATTCACAGAATTATATGGACTCCGGATAAAATAAAAATGGGCCTCTACATGCGGCCCACGTCGGAAATGTATATAAAACCCACTGCCGTCAACCACTTGGGCGATTTCGCAGTGGATAGTATGAACTGGCTCCCAGGGAGGGATTCGAACCCCCGACATGGTGGTTAACAGCCACCCGCTCTGCCGGCTGAGCTACCTGGGAATCTTATGGCAGGCCTGTCGGCCAAAGGCCCGGCCTGATTGTAAACAGACGCGCTTTCTAAACGCTTAAAGACCCTTCAGTGGGCCGTGTTTAAGAGATAAATACTAATATTTTCATAAATTCAAGTCAAGGGTTTTGTTTGCGTTTTTTCTCCAAAACTTTTCATTTGAACGGCTCCATAAAATATAGTAACATAAATATCTTAATAATGGCTTTACCGCCACGCTTTTTAAATTTCAGAGGAGGTTTGTCATGGGTAGTTGCGGAAGTTGCGGGCCGTCCGGAGGCGGGCCGTTTTCTGAGGGTTTGGAGCTTGTGGAGTTCGTCTGCAACGCGCACGGCGGCGGGGTCAGGAACTCCCCTATCCCGGACGGGGGGCTCAACATCAAGTGCCAGGGGTGCGGCGCGTCCTTTGTTTTAAAGACGTTCGTGGGCAAATGCCCGAAATGCGGCGGGGTGCATGCGGTATCTCCGCCGAGGTGCGAGGACCCGGACGCGGTGCAGTTCGCCGGGGCCGAATACAAGCTCCCGGAGGACAGGTAAGGCTTGGCAGGTTGCGGAAAAACTATTTTAGCCTGTCATTCTGAGCCCTTCGCTTTGCTCAGGATAAACTCCGCGAAGAATCTCGGGGCTAAAAATCAACAAGTTACAAGATTCTTCGTCACCTTCGGTTCCTCAGAATGACAACTTTGGGGATTTTTTCCGCAACCTGTCAGCAGACCTGGACAATATCAGTTCAAGCGTGCCCCCTCCATTCATGTAAATGGAGGGGGCTTTGCATTTCCGCGCTTTCCCGGCCCGATCCCTCCCCTTGCTGGTTTGACTCTTCGCGCTTGGGTTAGCTTCCCTGGTAGGGGGTTGACCCGCCCCTTCACCCCGGCCTCTTCTCGCTCAATATCTCGTTCGCCTTGTTGAGCTCGGCGTGGCTCCCGAGTAGCACCAATATGTCCCCCTCCTCCACACGGAAGTCCGCGTGGGGGTTTGTCATGGCCTCCCCCTTTCGCACCACGGCTATTACCGTCGTCCCCGACCTCTTCCTCAGGTCTATCTCTTTCAGGGTCTTGCCGGCCTCCGGGCTGTTCGAATCGATGAAAAACGTGTCCATGACCGTCTTTTCAAGGATGGAGGTGAGCTTGGCGAGCCGCTCGCCCTTGATAGAGGGGGACCTGAACATGGCGTACCCTTCCTGGCGCACGAGGTCTATCTGGTTCTGGATTATGTTGCCGGGGATACGGTAGTCCCTCAAGACCCTCGCGAATATCTCCACCGACGTCTCGAACTCCTCCGGTATCACCTGGTTGGCCCCGAGCCTGTAGAGGTCTTCCACCTCCCTGATATAGCGAGTCCTGACGAGTATGGATACGGCCGGGTTCAGCTCCCTCGCGCCCTTGACGATCCTTCGCGTGCTTATCGGGTCGGATATCGCCACGACGAGCATCTTGGCCCCGTCTCCGCCCATCTTCTTGAGGATCTCCGGGTGGCTTGCGTCCCCGAAAAAGGCCCTGTGCCCCTCGGCCCTGGCCTTTCTCACCCTTTCCATGTTGACGTCCATTATTATGTGCGGTATGGCCGTCTCCTTCAAGACCCTTGCCAGGTTCCTGCCGTTCAGG
>JACRNN010000010.1 GCA_016234955.1 Deltaproteobacteria bacterium
CGCGTCCCTGGGCGACATAGGGAGGCACTTCCCCGCGACGGACGCCGCCTATAAGGACATATCGAGCATGGAGCTCCTCATCATGGCAACGCGTCTTGTCGACGACGCGGGCTTCGGCGTAGTCAACATAGACTCGACGGACGTGTGCGCGGCCCCGCGCCTCATGATTCACATACCGGAGATGGTAAAGAGGATATTCGGCGCCGCCGGGTGCGACTCAGGCAGGGTGAACGTGAAGGCGAAGACCGAAGAGGGGCTCGGTTTTACCGGCAGCGGCGAGGGGATCTCGGCCTATGCCGTCGCGCTCATAGAGGAGAAACGATAGATTGCGCGCCGGAATTGATACCAGGCGCGGAGCGGTAAGGACGCGGTTCGCGCCGAGCCCCACAGGCCTGCTCCACGTCGGCAGCGTCAGGACCGCCCTTTTCAACTATCTTTTTGCCAGGGCCCACGGGGGCAAACTCGTCCTCCGTATAGAGGATACGGACGTGGAGAGGTCGAGCGCCGCCTTTGAGAAGGCCGCCATCGAGGACCTTGAGTGGCTTGGACTTCGCTGGGACGAGGGCCCGGACAACGGGGACAGCGGCCCCTACAGGCAGTCAGAGCGGTTGGATATCTACAGGCGATACGCCGACGGGCTCGTTCAAAGGGGGCTCGCCTACAGGTGCTGGTGCACGAAGGAGCGGCTTGAGGGGCTTAAAAGGTACCAGGTATCGAAAGGCCTGCCGCCCCGGTACGACAACAGGTGCAGGCACATCGAAGCCCAGGATGCGCCGGAGGGGGTTGCCCCGGTCATAAGGTTCAAGGTCCCCGAAAGGGTCGTCAGGTTCGCGGACGCGGTGCACGGCCCGTTGAGCTTCGATTCAAGGGTGATAGGGGACTTCGTCATCATCGGCTCGGATACGATCGCCTCGTACAACTTCGCCGTGGTCGTCGATGACGCGCTCATGTCCATAACGCACATCATAAGGGGCGACGACCACATATCGAATACGCCGAGGCAGGCCCTCCTCTTCGAGGCGCTCGGCTTCGCGCCCCCGTTCTACGCTCATATCCCCCTGGTGCTCTCCGCGGACAGGACCCCGCTCGGCAAGAGGCATGAAAGCGCGTCGATCAGGTCCTTGAGGGGGGAGGGGTTTCTGCCCGAGGCGGTACTCAATACCGTGGCTCGGCTCGGCTGGCAACCGGCGCCGGGGCTTTTGTGTCTTGATGAGATGGCCAGCTCATTTTCGCTCGATAAGCTCTCAAGGAGTCCCTCGGTATTCGATATCGAGAGTCTCAGGCGCTTTAACAGGCTTTCCATCGAAGGCGCTGACCCAGTAAGGCTAATCGGGCTCTCCGGCATCGGGATGGAAGGGGCCGATAAGGAGAGGCTCAGGGAGATAGTCGGGCTCGTAAGGCGCAACGCCGCCACATTGAACGACATGAAGCGGCTTTTGAACCCGTTCACCGGCGAGGGGATGGCTGTAACGGAGGAGGCGCGCGCCATACTCCGGGAGCCTTACGCCAAAGCGGTAGTAAGGGCGGCAAGGGCCGGGGTCGAGGGCCTTGATTCAATCGACGAGGCGGCCTACGACAGGGTCATCAAGGGGGTTAAGGAGGCCACGGGTGAGAAGGGCAGGAGGCTCTTCATGCCGATAAGGTGCGCCCTCACGGGTGATACCGAGGGGATAGAGTTAGTGAACGTCTTCAGGATACTCGGCAGGGAGAGGGCAATTGAGAGGCTGAAGTGCTTTGAAGAATAGACGAGGTCCGGTGGGTTGGGCATGGTCTTAAAAATAAAGGACAACGGCGGTTCTTATGGGAATAAGACTCTACAATTCGCTTACAAGGGGTAAGGAGGACTTTTCTCCCGGAAACCCGGACAGGGTGCTGATGTACGTCTGCGGCCCCACGGTATACGCCCTGAGCCATATAGGGCACGCAAGGAGCGCGGTCTCGTTCGACGTCATATACAGGTACCTCAAGTATAGGGGCTACAGGGTGGAGTACGCCAGGAACTATACCGACGTGGACGACAAGATAATAAACCGCGCGAACGAGGAGGGCGTTGACCCGGCGGAGTTGGCGGAACGATACATCAAGGCGTTTGACGAGGACATGGCGGCCCTCGGCGTGGAGTTGCCCACCTGCAGGCCGAAGGCTACCGAGACCATAAAAGAGATAATCGAGGTGACGGAAAGGCTGATGGAGAAGGGCTTCGCCTACGCGGTGGACGGGGACGTCTATTATTCGGTAAGGCTCAAGAAGGACTACGGCAAGCTCTCCGGAAAGAACATAGACGAGCTCGAGGCCGGGGCGCGGGTGGAGGTGGACGAGAGGAAGAAAGACCCGCTGGACTTCGCCCTCTGGAAGGCGAGCAAGCCGGGGGAGCCCTCATGGGAGAGCCCCTGGGGCCGGGGCAGGCCTGGATGGCACATAGAGTGCTCGGCCATGTGCATGAAGTGGCTCGACGAGACCATAGACATACACGGCGGGGGCAAGGACCTCATATTCCCACACCACGAGAACGAGATAGCCCAGAGCGAGGCCGCTACCGGCAAGTCCCCGTATGCGAGGTACTGGCTCCACAACGGGTTCGTGAACATCGAAAAGGAGAAGATGAGCAAGTCGCTCGGCAATATATTGAACATCAGGGACGCGCTGAACGAGCATACCAGCGAGGCCCTGCGGCTCTTCCTCCTGTCCAGCCACTACCGCTCGCCGATAGACTACACGCAGGACTCTCTTAAGGAGGCCGAGGCCGCGGTTGAGAGGTTCTACAAGACGCTAAAGAGGATAGCGGACGAATGCCCCGAGGCCGTTGCCACGGACAGCCGCCCAGGCGACGCTAAAGAGAGGCTTGGCCGCTTTATCGAGGCGATGGACGACGACTTCAACACCGCCGAGGTGATAGGCAATATCTTCAAGGAGGTCAACAGGGCGAATAGGGCCCTCGATGAGGCGCGGGCCTCTGGAAAGAAGGCCGACGCAACGGATATTTCTTTTATGCTCTTCGCGTTCAGGGAGGCAGGCGCGTTCCTCGGCGTATTGAACAGGGCCCCGGAGGAATACTTCAGGGAGAAGAACTCCCGCTCAGCGATGCCGGTCGTGGAGATAGAGAGGCTCATAACGGAGAGGAACGAGGCGCGGAAGAACAGGGACTTCAAGAAGGCCGATTCGATAAGGGACGGGCTTTTGAGCAGGGGCATAGCGTTAGAGGATACGTCGAAGGGGACGGAGTGGACGGTGAAACGGTGAGGTGATGGGCTGAGTTGCGCTCAACTCATCCTACGCTTCTGCCGTGTTCAACCCGTCCGTGCTTGAATGATGGGCTTCGCTGCGCTCAACCCATCCTACGCTTCTACTCAGCTTATCGGCGAGCAAGAAAGACAGGAACACTTTCGGCAGTAAGGGCTGGGCTGGATAACAACTATGAACTATTCCTGTAGGATGGGTTGAGCGTAGCGAAGCCCATCGCATCACGCCACATCCCATCATAATACCATCATCGCTCGCCTGCGGCGACATCATCCGCGCAAGCGGCCCAATCCAATGGGTATGCGCCGCGACGGACGTATCGGTGGAATGACGAATACGGCCAATCCGACACACGCGTTGCCAACCCGTGCTTGACCGGATTGTAATGAAGGTAATCCACATGCCGTCTGAAATCGTCCTCGTCGCGGATGGCATGTTCCCAATACCTGCGTTGCCATACGCCGCGTTCGCGTTTTGAGACGCGGCTCGGTGAGCGGCGCTCGCCGCCGGGGATGCGCCGCGAAAAATTCGCCTTGACCGCGCCCATACGAACGGCAAAATCGTCATCGCCATGCGGCAACGTTATGACGCAATGCAGATGGTCCGGCAACACAACAACGGCGTCAAGACGGAATGGATGGCGCGCCTTCACCAGTCTTACGGCCTCGCGCAAGACGTCGATATGCCTGACCAATAAGTCGCGCCTCCGCTCGGCGAGATTGACGGTGAAAAAATATGTCCCGCCCGGAAGCCACAAACGACGATATTCCGTCATCGTTTCAACGCCTCAAATATTGTACGCCATGAATGATGGGCTTCGCTGCGCTCAACCCATCCTACGCTTCTTGCGATTCCAAAATTATTGTACGCCATGAATGATGGGCTTCGCTGCGCTCAACCCATCCTACGCTTCTCCCACACCTCCGTCTATCTCACCGGCGAGAGCGACGCGTACTTGACGACGAGCTTCTTTACCCCAAAGTCCTTGAAGTTCACGGTGAGCTTGGCGTCAGGGCCCTGGCCGCTCCGCTCCTTTATCACGCCGGGGCCGAAGGACGGGTGCATGACCTTTGTGCCTACCTTCCAGGGCAGGGGGTCTGATGTGTCGTCCATATGCGCGGCCGCCTGGCTGTCTTCCGATGTATAGTAAGGCTCGTCCGTATATACCCGCTTCTCTTCCCGGGGCTCCGTAGAGGTCATCGTCAGGAGCTCCGGAGGTATCTCGTCTATGAACCTGCTCCTCATCTGGTACCGGGTCTCGCCGTATACCGTCCTTGTCTTCGCCGAATAGAGGTGGAGGCGCTCGCGCGCCCTCGTCATGCCGACGTAGCAGAGCCTCCTCTCCTCTTCGAGGCTCTCCGGGTCGTCCTTGCTCCTTGAATGTGGGAAGAGCCCCTCTTCCATGCCGGCCATGAAGACCGCCCTGAACTCAAGCCCCTTTGCCGAATGGAGCGTCATGAGGGTAACGCGGTCAGGGGCGTCGTCGTATGTGTCCATATCGCTTATGAGCGCCACCTGGTCGAGGAAGCCGGAGAGAGAGGCGTCCTTGTTCACGGACTCGAAGTCCTTTATGGCGGAGATGAACTCGAAGATGTTCTCAACCCTTTCCATCGCCTCTTCAGAGCCGTCCTCCTGCCACATGAGCATGTATCCCGAGTCCTCAAGTAGCCTCAGGGCGAGCTCATGGAGGCTCAACCTCCCGATGTCCTTGCGGAACCCCTCGCAGGCCTCAAGGAACCCCCTGACCCTCGTCTTATTGAGCGCGCCGCTCTCCATAGCCTCTCCGAATGCCTGAAAGAGCGATATCCCGCGCTCCGCGCCCAGGGCGAGCACCCTGTCGAACGTAGCCTTGCCCACCCCCCTTGGAGGGTTGTTTATCACGCGCTGTAGGCTAAGCGAGTCGTTCGGGTTGGCTATCACCCGGAGGTACGCGACCGCGTCCTTTATCTCTTTCCTGTCGTAGAACCTCACCCCGCCGACTATCGTATAGGGTATGCCCTCGCGCATGAGTTGCTCTTCAAAGACCCTTGACTGGGCGTTCGTCCGGTAGAATATCGCGCAGTCCCTGTAAGAGCAGGACCTGTCCCCGTCAAGTAGCCCCTTGATCCCCTTTATCACGCGGCGCGCCTCGTCGTACTCGTCCCGCGCCTCTTCGAAGAGGAGCGTCTCCCCGGCCTGGTTCTCGGTCCAGAGCGTCTTTTCCAGCCGCGTCCTGTTCTTGACTATGACGGAGTTGGCCGCCGCGAGGATGTTCTTCGTGGAGCGGTAGTTCTGTTCAAGCCGGAGGGTCGTGGAGTCCGGGTAGTCCTTCTCGAAGTCGAGTATGTTGCTTATGTCGGCCCCCCTCCACGCGTATATCGACTGGTCCGGGTCGCCGACGGCAAGGAGGTTGCGCGTCCCGGAGGCAAGCAGGTTCGTCAATTCGTACTGGGCCCTGTTCGTGTCCTGGTACTCGTCCACGAGCAGGTACTGGAAGAGGTCCTGATAGCCCTTGAGTATGTGGGGGTTCTGCCTGAGGAGCTTCACCGGCTCGCAGATGAGGTCGCCGAAGTCCATGGCGCCGTACTCCCGCAGTTTCTTCTGGTAGAGGGAGTACACCCTGGCCGCCCTTTCGGAGAGGAAGTCGCGGGCGTCTTTGGCGAACTCGGATGCGCCGATATTTTCGTTCTTGGCCTGGTTTATGCGCGCGAGAACCGCCTTGGGGGAGAAGGTCTTCTCGCTTATGGAGAGCTCTCCCATGGCCTGTTTTATGAGCGAGAGCTGGTCGTCGTCGTCGTATATCGTGAGATCGCGCCCGACCCCGGCGGCCCGAGCCTCCCTCCTGAGGAGCTTGACGCCGATTGAGTGGAAGGTGCCGAGCCAGAGCCTCTGTGCCCTATCCCCTATGAGGGAGAAGAGCCTCCTGCGCATCTCGGAGGCGGCCTTGTTCGTGAAGGTCACGGCCAGGACGTTCTCCGGCGGGACGGATTTTTTCAGCACGAGATAGGCGATGCGGGCGGTAAGGACCTTTGTCTTGCCGCTGCCGGCCCCGGCGAGGATCAGGAGCGGGCCGTCGCCGAAGGTGACGGCCTCGGCCTGTATGGGGTTGAGGGATTTGAGGAACGGCAAGTTAATCTCCAGGGGGATGATATAGGTATATATATTTTTAACACAAACCCCGCCAAAGAGGCAAACCAAAACGACGGTACTGAATGACGGCCTTTTGAACATGCATAGCGAGCGCATTCCCCGCAGCTTGGCTTTGGTGTCAAGCGAGCGAATCGGATATGGATACTTCCTTACATGTCGAAGATTCCCCGCGGAAAAGCCGCGGGGAGCTTCAATCCCCTTGAAATACCGTTTTTTTTCTGTTAAGTTTGCGCCATGGGTTTAAATGTATTGATAGCCTCCCCCGAGGCGACCCCTTTTGCCAAGACCGGCGGGCTTGCGGAGGTGGCCGGGTCGTTGACCGTCGCGCTCAAAGACCTCGGTTGCAACGTGGCGCTCATCATCCCTTTCCACAGGCAGGTGGCCGAGGGCAATTTCGACGTCAAGCCGGTCGATATGGACGTGGCGGTCCCGATGGGCCTGAGAAAGATCGGGGTGGAGGTGTTGAAGGGGACCTCAAAGGGCGTGCCGGTCTTTTTCATAAGGTGCGACGAGTACTTTGACAGGAGTTTCCTCTACGGCACCCCTGAAGGGGACTACTTCGACAACCTTGAGAGGTTCGCCTTTTTCTCAAGGGCCGTCATCGAGACCGCTAAGGCCATAGGGTTCAGGCCCGACGTAATCCACTGCAACGACTGGCAGACCGGACTGGTCCCGGCGTATCTCAGGGACTCATACGGCAAAGACCCGTTCTTTTCAAAGACCGCCACGGTATTCACTATCCACAACATCGCGTACCAGGGCGTCTTTCCGGCGGAGCTTTTCCGGCTCACGGGCTTGAGCCCCGGCCTGTTCACCCCCGAGGGGCTTGAGTTCTGGGGCAGGATAAGCCTGCTTAAGGCCGGGCTTGTCTACTCAGGGACGATAACGACCGTAAGCACGGCGTACAGCAGGGAGATACAGACAGAGGAGCACGGGGCAGGGCTCGAAGGGGTCCTGCGGAAGAGGAGGGAGTACCTCCACGGCGTCCTGAACGGCATAGACTACGGCGAGTGGAACCCTGAGACAGACCCGCTCATCCCCGAAAGGTACTCGGAGAAGGACTTAAGGGGCAAGGCTCTGTGCAAGCAGGCCCTCCTCAAGGAGTTCGGCCTTGAACTTAAGGCGGGAGTCCCCCTCATAGGCATGATATCGAGGCTTACCGAGCAGAAGGGGTTCGATATCCTCTGCGAGGCCATGCCCAAGCTTATGGAGCGCGGCCTCGGCATGGTAATACTCGGCTCAGGGGACAGGAAGTACCAGGACCTCATCAAGGGGCTGGCGGTCCGCTATCCGGAAAAGCTATCGGTCAGGATAGCCTTCAACCACAGGCTGTCGCACCTTGTGGAGGCGGGGAGCGACATCTTCCTGATGCCTTCGAGGTACGAGCCCTGCGGCCTCAACCAGATGTACAGCCTGAGGTACGGCACTGTCCCGGTCGTCAGGGCCACGGGCGGGCTCGATGACACGGTGCGCGACAGCGCGCAGGAGAGACCCAACGGCTTCAAGTTCGCCGAATACTCCCCGGAGGCGCTCACCGCCAAGGTCATGGAGGCCATCGCGGCCTACGGGGACAAAAAGGCATGGAAGGCGCTCCAGGTGGAGGGGATGAGGGAGGTCTTTTCATGGGAGGCCTCCGCCAGGAAGTATATGGATATCTATACTAAGGCCTGTTCAAACCTGCATAAAGGCAACCTCTAAAAATTAATCTTTTCCCCGGACTCGGCGTCAGGGCGTGAATAAAAATGCTCACATATTCACATATATGCTCCGCTTTTTATTCCCGCCCTTCCTTGATTGCGGAAAAAATATTTAAGGAACCTCTGATTAATTCGCAATAGCATGTCATTCTGAGCAAAGCGAAGAATCTCAACGTCTATAAAATCAATAAGTTACGAGATTCTTCGGTCGCGGAGTTTACACTGAACGTAGTGAACGTGCTTCCTCAGAATGAGATTCTTCGGTCGCGGAGTTTACACTGAACGTAGTGAACGTGCTTCCTCAGAATGACAGAAAAACATAATTAATCAGAGCTTCCTTAATTTTTAGGGGTTGCCCAAAATTTCATCACTCCAGCCTTAAAAAACCGCAGACCCCGCGCCCGCTCAGGCAAAGATACGCCCTGAACCGCTTAAAACCCCGTAAAATCACGGCGGCACCGTTCTTGCTATTTTAAATCGGACATGAAGAGGATCGCCATAATAGACGATAACGCGAAAGAGCGTTTCGTGGTAAAGGGCCTTGTCGAGGAGTGCGGCTTCACCGTTGCCGCGGAGGGGAGCAACGGGCAGGAGGCCGTGGAGATATGCAGGGCAAAGGGCCCGGACCTGGTCATCATGGACGTAAAGATGCCGGTCAAGGACGGCGTATGCGCGGCGTCCGAGATCTGGAGGGAGTGCCCCGTGCCGGTGGTGCTCCTGACCGCGCTCGGGGACGAGGATACGGTAAAGAGGGCCGCGCAGGCCGGGGTCATGGCGTACCTCATGAAACCCGTGAGGCTTGAGGACCTGAGGCCCGCCATAGAGCTCGCGCTCTCCCGTTTTCAGGAGTTCCAGAACCTGAAGAAGGAGAACCGCGACCTTAAAAACGCCATACAGGAGAGAAAGCTCATAGAGCGGGCCAAGGGGCTACTGATGGAGAGGGAGAGGCTCTCCGAGAACGAGGCGTTCTCCCGCATAAGAAAGATAAGCATGGATAAGAGGAAGACGATGGCCGAGATAGCCGAGGTGCTTATCATGGCGTTTGAGGGAAAGAACGGTTAGCGGCCCGTAAAGGAATCCGTCATGGCATTGAAAAAAGTTCTTGTCGTCCAGCACGTGGAGTGCGAAGGGCTCGGCACGATAGAGGCCCCTCTGAGAAGGGCCGGGTTCGCGTCCGAGTTCATAAAGGTATTCAGGGGGCAGGCGTTGCCCCGGACTGCGCATGGTTATTCGGCGGTCATAGCGCTCGGCGGCCCTATGGGTGTATATGAGGAGGATATCCATCCGTTCATAGGCGCGGAGATACGGCTCATCGAGTCGGTACTGAGGTCCGGCCTGCCGTTCTTAGGCGTATGCCTCGGCTCCCAGATGCTCGCCAGGGCGGCCGGGGCACGGGTATATAAGGGGAAGGGCAAGGAGATAGGGTGGTACAGGGTAAGGCTCACGTCCGATGGTCTGGCCGACAGGCTCTTGCTCGGGTTCCCCGATGAGTTTACCGTCTTTCAATGGCACGGCGACACGTTCGACGTCCCCCCGGGCGCGGTCAACCTCGCATCCTCGGAGATGTTCCCGAATCAGCTCATACGCGTTGGTAGGAACGCCTACGGCGTGCAGTTCCACCTCGAGGTGACCGGGGATATGATAAAGGAGTGGATAGAGGTCAACGGAGGGGAGCTTGAGGCGCTGAAGGGCGTCATAGACCCCGGAAAGATAGTGGAAGAGACCCCGCGCAACGTCCCGGACCTTCTCAGATACGGCAATACGGCGGTAGAGAGGTTTTTAAGGGCGATTGACTGATTTATGTGCAGACCATGATTACATATTCGGCAAGACCGCGTTCGAAGGCGGCGCTTTTTTTATGAATCGCGCCAAATAAAGACGTTATTTCGAGTGGCATTGAAGTTGCAAAAAATACTTTACATGTAAATGACCGGGTTATCCCGTCAGATATTTGGTTACAACGGCGTAACCTTAAATAATCTTTGTCAATAGCACAAGCCGCAAGATAAGGCAAAGGCGCCTTATCCCTGCCAAGGGGGGGCGCCTTTTCATATCCCTCCATAAAAACATTTTGGGAGGAGGGTATCGGCAAGGCATCGATTGAGGGTTTCCGGTTCCAACCGCGGCGGCTCCCGTATCGGCTCAGTCCATAGAGCCCGGATGGTTGAAGCTCCCCCGCGGCAAGCCGCAGGCTGGGCGCTCGCTATGCATTTTCAGCGGACGACATGCGACACGGATTTTTTAACGGCCAGTTATCAAACTCACACGGCCTCTAAAACGGCCACCATTAAAGAAGGATGATTCCCGGAGGAATAAAATGCGAATGAGACGGTTGTTGAGCATCTTTTTACTGATAGGCGTGCTTTTTTCTTCTTACGCGGCTTTTGCCGATGGAGCGCCGGCCCCTGACCCATCCGGCGCGTCGACAGGCGGCGCGGCCGACGTGGTGGGGGCCACGGCCAATGCTCCGACAGCGGATGAGCTTAAGAACCTCGCGACAAACGAACCCCTGGCCGCGAAGCTCGCCGACGTCGTCGGACACAACAGGATCGCCATCAACATAGTATGGACGCTCGTCTGCGGCTTCCTCGTCATGTTCATGCAGGCCGGGTTCGCCATGGCCGAGACCGGCTTTACCCAGGCCAAGAACGCGGGACACACCATGGCGATGAACTTCATGATCTACGCCCTCGGCATGCTTGGCTACTGGGTCTGCGGCTTTGCCCTCCAGATGGGAGGGGTCGGAGGGGTGGCCTCTCTCGGGGGCGCCACGAGCCTGAGCCATGAATTTACGGTGCACCTTTTCGGCAGGGACTTCGGGCTTTTCGGCACGACGGGGTTTTTCCTCTCCGGGATGTCGTATGACGCCGTAATATTCACCGTCTTCCTCTTCCAGATGGTCTTCATGGACACGACGGCTACCATCCCCACGGGTTCGATGGCCGAGCGCTGGACATTCAAGTCGTTCGTCTTCTACGGGTTTTTCATCTCCGCCATAGTCTACCCCCTTTACGCGAACTGGGTGTGGGGTGGCGGGTGGCTTACGCAATTGGGCAAGGAGTTCGGGCTCGGCCACGGCCACCTCGACTTTGCCGGGTCTTCGGTAGTCCATATGACGGGGGGCGTGGCGGGTCTGGCGGGAGCGATGGTTTTGGGCCCGAGGATCGGCAAGTTCAAGGCCGACGGCACGCCGGTGGCCATACCCGGCCACCATATCCCCATGGCGGTCGTGGGCTGCTTTATCCTCGCCTTCGGCTGGTTCGGCTTTAACACGGGCTCGACGCTTGCGGGAGGGGACTTGAGGATCGGGATCATAGCGACGAACACGATGCTCGCCGGCGGTGCGGCGGCCTTCTCCTCGATGTTATACATGTGGTTCAGGTACGGGAAGCCCGACATATCCATGTCCGCGAACGGCTTGCTCGCCGGGCTCGTTGCGATAACGGCCCCTTGCGCCTTCGTGAATTCCGTATCGGCGGTGATCATAGGGCTGATAGCCGGGGTATTGGTCTGCGTAAGCGTCTTCTTCATCGAGCGGAGGCTCAAGGTGGACGACCCTGTCGGCGCCATCTCGGTCCACGGCGTCAACGGCGCGTGGGGGGTGCTCTCCCTCGGCCTCTTCGCCGACGGCACTTACGGCGACGGGCTGAACGGCGTAGCCGGCGCCGTAAGGGGGCTTTTCTACGGGGACGCGAGCCAGTTCGGCGCGCAGGTAGTGGGCACCGTTACGAACTTCGTCTTCGTCTTTATAGCGATGTACGTCTTTTTCAAGGTGTTTGACAAGATAGTGCCGATGAGGGTGTCAAGGGAGCATGAGATAGAAGGGCTTGACGAGCATGAGGTGGCGGTCGTCGCCTATCCGGACTTCGGCGTGCGTAAACCCCACTGAGGTACCGGTTGGAAGGCGCGCTATGTCCCATGACGGCCAAACATTGGAGGGGAGGTTTCTATGCGAAAGATAGAGGCGATAATAAAGCCCTTTAAGCTGGACGAAGTCAAGAAGGCCCTGAACGACATAAATATCGAGGGCATGACCGTCACCGAGGTCAAGGGATTCGGCAGGCAGAAGGGGCACGCCGAGTTCTACAGGGGGGCCGAATACACGGTGGACTTCCTGCCCAAGATAAAGATAGAGGTGGTCACCACCGACGACATGGCCCCGAAGGTCGTTGACGCCATCGTCGGAGCGGCAAGGACCGGCAAGATCGGGGACGGAAAGATATTCGTCCTCCCCGTGGAGGAGACCGTAAGGATAAGGACCGGGCAGACGGGCACCGAGGCCCTTTAATGTCCGCTTCGGGCAGGATCGATCGCAACGCATAATAAAACAGTTTTCATTTTTTTTACGTTCTGAAACCCCACGGGTTTTTAAACCCAATGATGGTTCATCATAGCTCTTCCCGCGGCCTGGAGGACAAGCGGGACTCGACCTCTCGCAGCACAGCGAGAGCGGGTACACGATGTAGTCTAAACGCCGGGATCGGCGGTTTCCATAGGCAAAGGCGCCCGGCAATTCCAGGGCGCCTTTCTGTTTTACAGAGAAAGGCAGGGGCTATGAGAGAGAAAAAGGGCAGGGAAAAACTCGTTGTCATAGGCAACGGCATGGCCGGGAACGCCTGCGTGGAGGAGATACTCAAGCTGGCCCCGGAGAGGTACGAGATTACGGTATTCGGCAGAGAAAGGCACCCGAACTACAACCGGGTGCTCCTCTCCCACGTCCTTACCGGGGAGAAGACCATCGGGGACATAACGCTCCATGACAGGGGCTGGTACGAAAAAAACGGCATAAGGCTCCACACCGCCTGCGCGGTCAGGGAGATAAGGAGGGGCAGCCGGCTCGTCGTGGCCGAAGGGGGTGTGGAGGCGCGCTACGACAAGCTCGTCTTCGCCACGGGCTCCCACCCGATAAACCTCTCGGTGCCGGGCAACGACAGGGAAGGCGTTGTCTCGTTCAGGGACATCGACGACTGCGAGAGGATAAGGGCGCTTTCCAGGACGGGCGGCAAGGCGGTGGTGATAGGAGGGGGCCTCCTCGGGCTCGAGGCGGCACGGGGGGTCCTGAGCCTGGGGATGGAGACCACGGTAGTGCACCTGATGGAGCGCCTCATGGAAAGGCAACTCGACGGGGCGGCCGCCGGCTTCCTCAGGGAGGATATCGAAAGGCTCGGCATCAGGGTCCTCCTTGGCAAGGAGACGGTGGAGATATTAGGAGACGGGAAGGTCTCTGCCGTAAAGTTCAAGGACGGTACGGAGGCCGAGGCCGATATCGTAGTCATGTCCGTGGGGATAGTCCCGAACAAGGCCCTTGCGGAGTCTTCAGGGATATACTGCCGGAAGGGGATAGTCGTCAGCGACTGCATGCAGACCTACGACCCGGCCGTATACTCCGTCGGCGAGTGCGTCGAGCACAGGGGGGCCACCTTCGGCCTCGTCGGGCCGATATTCGAGCAGGCACGGGTGCTCGCCAACCACCTGGCCGGGGACTGTCGCCTCGTATTCAAGCCCCAACACGTCTCCACAAGGCTTAAGATACCGGGCATAGACCTGTATTCCGCCGGCGTCGTAGACGAGGGCAAGGGCGCGGAATCCATCGAGTACATGGACAGGGGGGCAAGGGTCTACAAGAGGCTCTTGTTGAGGGACAACGTCCTCCGGGGCGTGGTGATGTACGGGGATACGGTGGACGCGCCGAGGCTCTTCACCGCGCTTGTCGAGTCCACGGACGTCTCTCAGAAGAGAAAGAGCCTGATGTTCGGGGACACCGCCGCCGGAGGCAAGGCCATCTCTTCCGTGGAGGCGATGCCGGATGACGCGATAGTGTGCGGTTGCAACGGAGTGACCAAGAAGATGATA
>JACRNN010000011.1 GCA_016234955.1 Deltaproteobacteria bacterium
GTCAATGGTTAATATTGCCTTTTCTCCCCTATGCGTGCTATCATGCCTAATAATTAGGCAACCCTGAACATATTCCCATAGCGCATCCGGGCCAATAGAAATGCTCTCTATCGAAGACATATTAGAGAACCTCGCCGAGGGCGTTGTCGCCATAGACCTCGACATGGACGTGAGGGTATTCAACCAGTCGGCTGAGAAGATCACCGAGACGTCGAGGTCCGTTGCCATAGGCAGGCCGCTTAAGGACCTCTTCAGGTCAGACCCCAGGGTGGTCGAGATACTGGAGAAGACCCTTAAAGAGGGGCGGCTCTTCGCCGAGTACGAGGTGAAGCTCCACAGGAAGTTCTCCGGCGAGGTCCCGGTGGTGATAACGACGAGCCAGGTCTTCGACGTTGACGGCGTTCTCAGCGGGGCCGCGGCGCTCATAAAGGACCTCTCCGGCATAAAATCGATAGAGGAGGGGTCTTTGCGCAAGGAGCGGCTCGCCTACATCGGCGCCTTCGCCTCGAACCTCGCCCATGAGATAAAAAACCCGCTCACCGGCATAAGGGGGGCCGCCCAGCTCCTCTCCAGAAGGGTAAAAGACAGGGACCTCACGGAATATACCGGCGTTATAATGAGCGAGGCGGACAGGCTCAACATAATACTGAACGACCTCCTTGATTTCGCGAGGCCCGCTACCCTCAATAAAAAAAAGATCAACATACACATGGTACTCGATTCGGTTATGCTTATCCTGCGGGAGGGCGGCTCGACGCCGCGCTTCATCAAGGAGTACGACCCGAGCCTTCCCCCTGTGTTCGGGGACGAACATCAGCTCACGCAGGTATTTTTAAATCTCATCAAGAACGCAAAGGAGGCCATAAGCGGGGACGGCGCCATCCATGTATTGACGAGGATGATAACCGAATTCCACCTCGTTGACGCAGGCTCTCCCGGAGGCAAGATGGCGGCTGTCGAGATCAGGGACAACGGGTGCGGGATAAAGGGCGAAGACCTTGAGAGGATATTCACGCCCTTTTTCACCACAAAGCCGAAGGGCAGCGGGCTTGGCATGGCCATTTCCTTAAAGATAGTCAAAGAGCACGGCGGACTCTTGAAGATCGACTCCTCCCCCGGCAAAGGAACGACCGTGGAGGTCTATCTGCCCATAGCGGAAAAGGAAGGTTAGATTGAACAGGATAAAGGCCCTCATAGCGGACGACGACGACAGCATACTCTGGGTGCTTGAGAAGTTCCTCCAGGAAAAAACCATCGAGGTCGTCAAGGCAAGGGACGGGGTCGAGGCGCGCAGGCTCATCGAGGAACCGGGGCTCTCCATAGCCATAATAGACATAAATATGCCCGGGGCCGACGGGCTTGAAGTATTGAAGGGCGCCAGGGACTCCGGCTCTCAGGCCGCCGTAATCATAATGACGGCCGAGGGGACGATGAAGAACACGCTCGATGCGATGAAGCTCGGGGCCTTCGACTACGCGACAAAGCCATTCGACCTGGGCGAGATAGAGGTGATGGTGGACAGGGCGGTCGAGCACGTAAGGATGAAGTCCAGGCTCACCAACCTCTCCGACAGGCTCAAGGAGAGGCTCGCCGGAGAGACCGTCTTCGTGGGCAAGAGCAAGGCCGTCCAGGACGTATTCAAGACCGTGGGCAAGGTGGCCCACCGCGACGTTACGGTGCTCATACTCGGGGAGAGCGGCACCGGTAAGGAGCTCCTGGCCAGGCTCATCCACATGAACAGTCCGAGGAGCGAGGGGCCGTTTGTCGCCGTGAACTCGGCCGCGGTCCCGAGGGAGCTCATGGAGAGCGAGATATTCGGCTTTGAGAAGGGCGCCTTCACCGGGGCGGTCGAGGGCAAGAAGGGCAAGTTCGAGCTCGCCGACGGCGGGACCCTCCTGCTTGACGAGATAGGGGACATGAACGTGGACCTGCAGGCGCGGCTCCTGCGGGCCATACAGGAAAAGGAGTTCTACAGGGTGGGCGGCAAGGAGCCCGTGAAGGTCGACGCGCGGATCATAGCCGCGACGAACCAGGACCTCGAACGGGCGGTGCACGAGAAGAGGTTCAGGGAAGACCTCCTCTACAGGCTCAACGGCGTCACCCTCAAGCTCCCCCCGCTCCGGGAGCGCAGGGGCGACGTCCCGATACTCGCCGAGTACTTCCTCGACAGGTTCGCCCGCGAGTTCGGCGGCGAGAGGAAGACCCTCTCGGAGAAGGCGATGGAGGCCCTTGAGAACTACCGCTGGCCCGGCAACGTCAGGGAGCTTGAGAACGTATTGAGGAGGGCCGTGCTCCTGTGCCCATCCCTCAAGCTGTCGCTCTCGGACCTGAACCTTCCCGCATCGCTCCAGCAGAGGGAATCGCTTGAGGAGATAATCTCGGCCAAGCTCAAGCCTTTCATAGAGAGGACCGACCACAAGAGCAAGCAGGACTTATATTCCTTCATGATGCCCTTCATGGAGAGGCCCCTTATAAAGCTCGTCCTCGAAAAGACGCGCGGCAACCAGGTGCAGGCCGCCGAGGTGCTCGGCATAAACAGGAATACGCTCAGGAAGAAGATGAAGGACCTCGACATAAAGATAAAGGATATAAAATAGACCGATGGGAAAGGACGCCATAAAGATACGCGGCCTCTACGCGTTCATAGACGCCGCATACGTGGACTTAAGCGGCGCCGGCGATGCCGCGGCCGGGCTCCTAAGCGGCGGGGCGCGCATAGTGCAGCTCCGCGCAAAAGATGTAGCGCCGAGGGATATCCTCGTTGCCGCACGGGCCGTAAGGGAGGCTACCGAAAGGTCCGGGGCGCTCTTCATAGTGAACGACAGGGCCGATATCGCCATGATAGCCGGGGCCGACGGCGTGCACCTCGGCCAGGACGATCCGGACGTTGAGGAAGTCCGCGGTCTCCTCGGCCCGGAGGGGATAATAGGGCTATCCACCCACGACGTGAAAGAGGCGGTAGAGGCCGAGACGCTCGGCGCGGACTATATCTCCCTCGGCCCTATATTCCCGACAAGGACGAAGAAAGACGCCCAGACGCCGAGGGGGTTAACCATGCTCTCGGAGGTAAGGTCCGCGGTCCGATTGCCGATAGTCGCCATCGGGGGGATAACGCGGGAGAACATGGAGGAAGTATTCAAGGCGGGGGCGGACTCCGTGGCGATCATATCCGGGATACTGATGGAGAGGGATATCAAGGCCAGGGTCGCCTCCATAGTCTCCATGATAGATAGGCCCGGCGCTTATTAATCTCCCCCTTGGTAAAGGGGGAACAAGGGGGATTATAAATACGTCTCTTCAATCCCCCCGCACCCACCTGGCGGGTTCAGGTTTGCAACCTGAACCCTAAATTTCGTATGCAGCCACGAACCATTCGGGTTCAATCTGCAAGATTGAACCCGCCAGAGGCGCACTTTTGCCGTGCGCCGCAACGACGAGCCGAGGAGCCGGGGCACCCACGCCAAGCGGCGTGGGTCGGGTATGCAAAGTTATGACGCCCCGTATATATCCCATTGTGATACATCAATGCGCCGTCTGACACCCATCCGTCCGCTCCCTCCACGGGTCCTTGAGCACGCTCAGGGCCGCTTCAAGCCTCTCGTTTAAGGCCTTCCTGTTGGGGAGGTCGTCCACGACCGCCTTCCTTACGGCGTCGAGCCCGGCCCTCTCCAGCCATTTATACGTCCTCTCCCCGTAGTCCGCCTCCTCCCTGTAGAGCTGGATGAACGCGGCCGTTATCTCCATGACCTCTTCCTCCGTCTTGACGGTAGCGAGGCGCTTGCCGGCCTTGAGCTCTATGCCGCCGCATCCGCCGACGTAGATATCCCACCCGCCGTTTATTCCGACCACCCCGACGTCCTTTATGAGCGACTCGGCGCAGTTCCTCGGGCATCCCGTCACACCCACCTTGAGCTTGGCGGGCGTCCAGAGGCATTTCAAGTGCCTCTCCATCTCCTGCCCGAGCCCCAGAGAGACCTGCGTGCCGTACCTGCAGAACTGAGAGCCGAC
>JACRNN010000168.1 GCA_016234955.1 Deltaproteobacteria bacterium
GGTCATTGGTTTATATTTCATACAGGGTCGCCGCAGAAGGCGCCCGGAGAATATCTGCCGGCACAAAATGCATGAAAGGAGCACCCGGATGTCCGAGAACATCATAAACGTCTCAGATTCCAATTTCGATTCCATTATCCTCAAGTCCGATATGCCCGCGCTGGTGGACTTCTGGGCGAGCTGGTGCGCCCCGTGCAAGGCGATAGCCCCTGTGGTGGACGAGATGGCCACGCAGTACAGCGGCAAGGTAAGGGTGGCCAAGATGAACGTGGACGACAACCCCGCCACGCCCGGCAAATACGGCGTAAGGGGCATCCCGACCCTTATCCTCTTCAAGAACGGGAAGATAGTGGACCAGCTCGTAGGGGCGGTGCCCAAGAGCCAGATAAAAGAGCTTATCGACAAGGCCCTGTAACCCCCGGCAATGGACCCTTCGCTCAACGCCGCCGGACGGGCCGACAGCCATGCCTCTTAAAAAAAGGCGGTGATGCGCGCGCATCACCGCCTTTTTTTCGTCTCGGCGCCTATAATCCTCGATCCGGGGGCATCACCCTCACTTCTCCGGCCCCTTCCCCTCGTACCTGCATTTACAGATATCCGTCCTTATGAACCGCACGATATCCCTTATCGCGTCGTCGCTCAATGCGGCGCCGAAGGAGACCATGACGTCGGAAAACCCGGCGCTCCGCCCGCCTTCCCGTATCACCTTGAAGAGATCGTCGTCGGTGCGGCTCGACATCAACCGCCCGTCGGCGAGGTCCCTCGGCCTGACGTCGAGCGTGTTGGCCATCTGGCCGTCGCCCCTGCCCCTGGTGCCGTGGCATACGGCGCAGTTGGCCTCGAAGTCCGCTCTGGCACTGGCCCTGCCGGCCTTTGTAATGTCCGCGCCGCCGCCCTGCAGCTTATATCCCATGTCCCTCATCGAGGCGTAGCTCTTCTCCTTCGGCGGAGCCGGGACCTGCTTCTGGGCGTATATGCCCCCGAAGGCCCCCATCTCGACCCCGCCCTCGCCGCCGGCCAACGCCGGGGAGTTGCCCCTCAGCCGGTAGTCGTGCCTGGCGTCGTCAACGAAGAGCGGGGCCCTGAGTACGGCCCCAGGGGACTGCTTGAAGTCGTTGCCGTTGTTGTTCCAGAAAAGGTTGTTGGAGACCAGGGGCTCGGCGCCGTCCGGGGCAGGCCCTTCGGTCCTCTTCACTACGCCGCCGCCTGCGTTGTCCGATATGATGTTGTTCTTTATGACGCCCCTGGACGCGATGCTCAATATGCCGGCAAGGTTGCCGACGATGGTGTTGTTGAATATCTCCGGGCTGGAGTGAGAGTTGAAGACCCCGTAGCTCGTATTTCCGTAGATGACGTTGTTGGATACGAGGGAGTCGCTGTACGACTGGTATATGGCGAACGTGTGCGAGCCGGTTATCTCGTTGTTAATGACGTTTGAAGGCGAGTAGGAGAGGCTTATTCCGGCGTTGTTGCCGGTTATGCGGTTGTTCGCTATCGTCATCGGCGCGCTGTTGCAGGATATGCCGGCGTCTATGCCCGCGCCTACGGCCGACTTCCTTCCGCTGCCGGTTATGGTGAAGCCCTCTATCGCGGCGCCCCCGGCGCCCTCGACCACGGAGGAGGTCCCGTCGCCCTCTATGAACGTAGATCCGCTTCCCTCCCCCTGGAGCGCCACCCCGGCCTTCAAACGTATGTTCCCCTTATACCTGCCCGCGGCCACATGTACGAGATCGCCGTGGGAGGCATGGTCCAGCGCCTCCTGTATGGTCTTGAACCCGGACGGGACCGACAGCGTCGCGGCGCATGCCCCCGCGGCGAAGGCCCACGTTAGAAGACAGACGAAGAGACACGAGGCTGGCCCGGCCCCCGGGCCCGGAAAAAGCCGGGGAATCAGGGCCGCGCGCGGCCTTGCGTAAGAACGGCCGCGATATATGCCGATAAGACGCCTCAAACTCACGAGTATCACCCTAACAGGTTGTTGAAAAACCCTCGCGTCCGTTCAGGCTGTTCAAAAAGCTCCAGATACAAGGCGTCGAGAAGCGAGGAATGAGGCGTATTTTGTCCATACGCCGCAGTGACGAGCGACGATGACAACGCAGTAGATGGACAGTAGATGGACTTTTTCAACAGCCTGCTAACAGGCCTGCTAAAAGGATTCCGAAAAATCCTCTTTATCATACCATCAAAGTCGGATGTTATCCACGCCGCGCAAATCCTCTCCCCAGGCTTATCGGCGCGCGGGGTCCCGGGATTAAGACAGCGCACCGGTCAAATCCCCGGCAGAGGCGAAGGGCGCGCATAGGGGGCCGATAGATTCTACGGCGCAGGCAGGCGCGTCCGTCTTGCAACGGAGAATTCAGGCCTTGGTACTGGAAATGGAACGCAGCGGGAACAGGGTATGATTAACGGGACGGCTTTTTGCGCGCGCTCGCCGCGCGCCTTCGTGGTCTTTAAGTGGAACGTTCAGCGCCTCTTTATCATATCCTCGATCCTCTTCCTGTCCCCGTCGTCCAGATCGAGGAACCTGACCCCGATCCCAGGCTCATGTCCGTGCGGCTCGTACTCCCTGCTCCACACCACCACGCACCTGCACCTGAAATCCCTATCGTCTCCGTCGAGCTTGAAGGTTATCTCGAGCTCCGTGCCTACCTTACGGGGGTTTACGGAGGCTATGAACATCCCGCCGCAGCCCAGAGTCTTCGCGTATCCGAAGAAGACGCCCTTTTTGTCCGCGCCCTTGACCTGAAGCACGAGGATCTGTTTTCTTAAGTGCTTTCTACTTTCGGAGCGCAGCATTACGAAACTGTCGTCGTCATGGCCTTTACCATTTTCCATAGTGGATTATCTCTCCGACGGGTTTTCTGGCCTTTTCCTCTTTTTTAAGCTCCTCCACCGGATACCCCAGCGCTATCATGCCGACCACCTCGATGCGCTCCGGTATGTCGAGTATCTGCTTCACGCGCGCCGCGTCGAGCGAGGCTATCCAGCACGTCCCTATGCCTTCGGCGGTGGCCGCGCCTATCATCTCGGTCACGGCGATGGCGACGTCGACCCACGCGTAGTTCACGCCGTCGGTCTTGCGCACCCACGCCTGGCCCGGGTCGGCGCACGCCGCTATGATGACCGGGGCGTTCTTGAAACCCTCCCTGGTCAGCGTCGCGTTCAGCTCCTGACGGTCCTTCTTCTCAACGACTATGAAGTGCCAGGGCTGGCGGTTGGCGGCGCTCTGCGCCCTGTTCACCGTCATCAGCAGGC
>JACRNN010000050.1 GCA_016234955.1 Deltaproteobacteria bacterium
CATTTCCGACATAATCGAGATGCTCGACGCGCTCGACAGGTTCGCCCCGGGCATAAACGCGCCCTCAACGCTCCTTTACGGCGTGGAGGTGAAGTTCTACTCCATGAGGCTCAAGCTCACCCCGGCGCTTGAGACGGAGCTACCCAACCTCTTTACCGCGGGCGACGGCGCGGGCATAACCCGCGGCATAATGCAGGCCTCGGTCTCCGGCATAATAGCCGCGAGGGAGATACTGAGGCGTATGTAAACGGCGGGGGTAAAAAGCCCCTTGCCGTCCGCCGAGACAATAAAGATGAGAAGACGGCATCTCCAGGATTCAGGGCCGGCCGCGCAAGGCGCTATAGATAATATCTCCATCGTGCTCGTGGAGCCGCAGAGCCCCGGCAACGTCGGGAGCGTCGCCAGGGCGATGAAGAACACCGGATTTTCAGACCTTGTCCTCATAAACCCGTGCGATTACAGGAACAACGAGGCGTACTCGTTCGCGTGCAAGGCCGACGACGTCCTGCTCGGGGCCCGCAGGTTCCCGGACCTCGTGTTGACGCTTGCCGAGGGAGTGCCCAAGATCGTCGAGCTCGCCTCGAGGAACAGCGTCTCCATACTCTTCGGCAGAGAGGACAGGGGGCTTACCAACGAGGAGATACCGCTGTGCGACATGCTCCTGGAGATACCGGCCCACCCGGACTACCCGTCTTTTAACCTCTCCCAGGCGGTAATGCTCGTCTGCCACCATATTTTCACCTTTGGCGGGGATAGGGGCCCGGTCATCAAAACGGCCCCCAGACAGGAGCTTGAGAAGATGTACGCGCATCTGGAAGAGACGCTCAGGAAACTCGATTACGGGGAAAAGGGCGGCGAGCACCTCCTCGAATCTATCCTCAGGAGCTTCAGGCGCCTGTTCGGCAGGACCGGCCTCATGCAAAAGGAGATAAATATGCTCAGGGGCATATTCACGCAGATAGAGGACAGGACGCCAAAAAAATGAAAATGCACGGCGGGCGGCACGGCCCGCGGCCTGGCTTAGGGGTCAAGCGAGCAAATAGAAATAAATTTCCTTGGCTGACAAACGCGGCGCGAAGGCAGGGGATATGTCAGAGCTCAACAGATTGATGATAGATGACGGGGTGAGGATGGTAAAGGAGCTTAAGGCGGCCGCCCTCCTGGTCTTTATCGACGCCCTCGACAACTGGGCCTTCTGGAAGGAAATCGAGGATAAGAAGAGGCTCGTCCTCGCCACTCAGTCCTCCGGCGTGGACAGGGGGCTTGGCGAGTACATGAAGGAGGTCAAGGCCGTTATCAAGCTCCCGTCCGTCAATCTTACGCGGATGACACAGATAAAGCTCTCGGTGATCATGTCCATTACCGAGGGGGTGATAAAGACCTCGGACAGGGTCGTCTGCCTGAGCGGAGAGGCCGGCGGAGGGACGCTCGATACCTTGATGGTATTGGAGCTCGACAGGGAGAACGAGGTCTTCGCCGCATCCGGCATATCAAGGGACCTGCTCAAGCACCTGAGGCCCGAGGTGCTTGAGCAGGTACTTAAGATGGCCATAGAGCTCTCCAGCGAGGGGCGCGAAGGCAAGGCGATAGGCGCCACATTTGTCATAGGAGACCACGAAAAGGTCTTAAAGCTCTGCAGGCCCCTGATACTCAACCCGTTCAAAGGCTATCCCGAAGAGGTGAGGAACATACTCGACGCGTCGGTCCACGAGACCATAAAGGAGTACTCCCTCCTCGACGGCGCGTTCATAGTACGCGAAGACGGGGTCGTGATGAGCTCAGGGGTCCATCTGGACGCCGCCCTCGAGGAAGAGGGCCATATGCCGGGGCTCGGCTGCCGCCATATGGCCGCGGCGGGCATAACGGACGTCACCGACGCCGTAGCCATCACCATATCCGGCTCCACCGGGATAGTGAGGGTATTCAGGAAGGGGAAGATACTGCTTGAGATAGAAAAGCCGCCGAGGATACAGGATGCCGGGACACACGTGTCGTAGCCCCCTGTTCCAGCGGCAGAGACGGCCCTTTGGCCGAGCTTAAAAAGCTTGACTAATCCATCCATTAATGTGAAGATGCGTAACCAACGCAGTTTTGACAATACAGATATTCAAGTATATCCGGGTGATCCCCGCGTTGCGGGGATCTAAAAGGGAATCCAGTGATCCGCCGTCAGGCGCGGAGAATCTGGGACGGACCCGCCACTGTGAGCGCGACGAAATCTGCATGATGCCACTGGTCAAAAGGCCGGGAAGGCGCAGAGAGTAGGATGACCGCAAGTCAGTAGACCTGCCCGAATATGCCTCACGAGTTCTTCGAAGGTAAAGAAGGTGAGGGGCCCGCGTGGCCTGGACGCGCTTGCACCCTCCGTTCTTTATTGGACCGGAGGGTTTTTTTATTTAGCAGGCTGCTGAAAAAGCCCCATCTGCGGTGTCGTCATCGTCGTTGAAGCTCCCCGCGGCTTTTCCGCGGGGAATCTTCGACATATAAGGGAGTATATATTTCTATTCGCTCGCTTGGCCCCTGAGCGGGCCTCGCGCTCGCTATGCATGTTCGTCACTGCGGCGTACGAGACAAGTACGCCTTCCCATTGCAATTGTAAAGACGCAATGGGAACCCTGCCTCACTTCTCGACTCCTCGGGGCACCCATGCGAGAAGCATGGGTCGGGAGCTTTTTGAGCGGCCTGACGTGAATTTGGAGTTTTTCAGCATCCTGTTAACGTTCTGAAGCCCCCGGCGTCTTAAGCGCGGGGGGTATGTTTTTCTGAAGTTCTGAATCGACCATCGAATAGGGGGGATATAATGGCGGATGCGCCGGAAAAAAATGCGAAAAAGGCCATACTGCTTCTTGGGCACGGCAGCAAGGCAAAGGAGGCGAACGACACGCTGAGGGCCGTTGCCGAGGCCCTGCGGGCCAGGGAGGGCTACGGCTGCGTGCAGGCCGCTTTCCTGCAGATAGAGGCGCCGGACTTTGAGGAGGGCTTCGGGGAGATAGCCTTAAAAGGCTTCAACGACATAATCGTGATGCCGTACTTCCTCTACATGGGCCTTCACGTCCAGCAGGACCTGCCCGAAGAGATAGCGAAGGCAAAGGAGAAGTTCCCCCGCATAAAAGTGAGGCTCGCCAGGAGCCTCGGGTTCCACGATAAGCTCGTCGACGTCACCGTAGAGAGGATAGAGGAGCTTGAGGATAGCGGCTCATCCGTAGCCGCCCCGTTTGCCCAGCACCCCATAGAGAGGGAGAGCTTCCGAATAATCGGCGCGGAGATGGATGAGAGCAGGTTCACCGCGCTCGAGCTTCCGATAGTGAAAAGGGCCATACACTCGACCGCGGATTTTGATTTCCAGGAGATCATACGCTTCAGCCCCGGGGCCGTCTCCGCCGGCATGGACGCGGTAAGGAACGGCCGCAACATCATAACGGACGTCAGGATGGTCGACGCCGGGATAACAAGGGCCAGGCTCAAGCCGTTCGGGGTGGAGGTCTTCTGCTTTTCCTCGGATGAGGACGTGGCAAGGACTTCTGACAGAGAGGGCGTGACAAAGACCGCGGCGTCGATGAGAAAGGCCGCCCGGTTCATGGAGGGCGGCATAGTGGCCGTGGGCAACGCACCCACGGCCCTTGTGGAGCTTCTGAGGCTCATAAGAGGGGGCGCCCCGGCCCCGGCCCTCATCGTCGGCGTGCCGGTGGGGTTCGTCGGGGCAAGGGAATCGAAGGAAGAGCTCCAGCGCTCAGGGTGCGAGTACATAACGGCCGCCGGGAGAAAGGGCGGCAGCACGGTGGCCGCGGCCATAACCAACGCGCTTGTCATACAGGCGGCCCAGGCCGCGTTTGAATGAGTCGCCCCGCCAAAAGAACCTCGGAAAAAAAGTGTTGCAAGAAAAAAACGGATAGGGTATAAGAAGATATTGAAAGTCATTTTCAATTACTTCGGCGTCCTGAGGGCCACGGGGTTCTCAGGACGCCGATGGCCCATAAAGGTTCTCTCGGAAAACACCCGCCAGGAGGTACGCGTAAGGAGATGCACATGCCTGACGGTTATCTGAGCCCGAAGACGTGCGCGGCATTCTACGCCGCGATGGTCCCGGTCTGATATATCGCCTCGCGCAGGGTGGAAAAGGCGCTAAGGCTCAGGCAACTCCCTTTGCTGGCGCTTGGGGCGGCCTTCGCCTTCGTCATAATGATGTTCAACATCCCGATCCCGGGCGGCTCAAGCGGCCACATGGTCGGCTCCACCGTCGTTGCCGCGGTCCT
Organism: Deltaproteobacteria bacterium; assembly: GCA_016234955.1. GTDB lineage: Bacteria > Desulfobacterota > GWC2-55-46 > GWC2-55-46 > GWC2-55-46 > JACRLF01. The sequence continues at coordinate 4,254 of JACRNN010000050.1, forward strand.
GGGGCCGTGGGCCGGGGTCATCGCCCTGAGCCTTGCGTTAACCCTGCAGGCCTTTATCTTTGCCGACGGCGGGGTCACTACCCTCGCGGCAAACTGCTTCAACATGGCCTTTGTAATGAGCTTTGCCGGGTACTATACGTACAGGGCGTTATCATACGGGGATGCGGGCGGGGCGAGAAGGTTTCTGTCCCTGGCCGTTGCGGCCTACCTGGCGGCGGCCCTGGCGGCGCTCCTTGTCGCCGTCGAGCTCGGCATACAGCCCCATATAGCCCAAGGCATCGACGGTAGGCCGCTCTACGCGCCCTATCCGCTCTCAGTTACGGTGCCGGCGATGATGATACCGCATCTCTTGTTCTTCGCCCCGGTGGAGGCGTTCGGCACGGCGCTGGTCGTCTCATACGTCCACAGGACGAGCGGGGATACCCTCTACAGGCCTCCCGCGCGGCTCAAGCCCCTCTGGGCCGTGCTGGTCTTACTGGTCATTTTGACGCCGATAGGGCTCATATATTCAGCCACGCCCTGGGGGGAGTGGGGCAGGGAAGAGGCACTCGGGCTCTTGGGTTATCTCCCGCAGGGGATGGAGAGGCTCGGGGGGGTGTGGAGGGGCCTGTTGCCGGGGTACAACCTGGCCGGTTCCGGCAAGGTCTGGTCGGCGGTCTTTTATGTCGTATCCGCCGCCGTCGGCAGTTCCGCCGTGGTGGCGATAATATACCTTTGGGGCAGGTTATGGCCGAGGTGAGGCTGCCGGGGTGGTTCAAGGAGGCCCGTGGATGGACTTGCCCGGCCGGGGGCAAGGGGGCGTCGCGGGGCTTCGCGGAGAAGAACCTTGAGGGTATCGCGTCGTTCTTATCAGGCATGTTCGCGGCGGGGGGGTATTGCGCCGGGCCGGGCCTCATGCGGTCGATCGAGCCGAGGGCGCGTATGGCCGGGGTAGTGGCCCTTGTAATAGCCTGCGCGCTCACGTCGCGCGTGGCGTTCCTTGCGATAGAGTTTTTTGTGATAGCCGTCATCGCGGCCCTCTCCAGCCTCGGCCTCTTTGCCGTGGCAAGAAGGGTACTGCCCACTATGGTATTTACATCCGTACTTATCATTCCGGCGCTCTTTGACTTCGTGACGCCGGGGACCGACCTCTTCGGGGTAACGCTCGGAGGGGCGAGGGTCTCGATAACGCGCGAGGGGGGAGCAACCGCCGTCTTCTTCCTGGCCAGGGCGACGGCGATGGTCTCGTTGGTGTCGATATTGGCGCTGACGACGCGCCAGGCAGACCTTTTCAGGGGGCTGGGCGGGCTTAAAGTCCCGGCCATCTTCGTCACCGCGCTCTTCATGGCGTTCAGGTACCTGCTGATGCTCTTAAAGACCGCGCAGGATATGAGCATGGCGCGCAGGTCGAGGATGATAGGCGCGGACAGCCTGTCAGAGTCCCAGGGCTGGTTCTCATCGAGGGCGGCGTTGGTGCTGAAAAAATCGATGGGCCTGTCCGGCGAGGTCGACATGGCCATGGTATCGAGGGGCTTTACAGGCAAGGTCAAAACCTTCAAGGGGGGGAGCCTCTCCGGGCGCGATTACGCGTGGGTCGGTTTTACGGTATTCATGCTGTTTCTCTCTTTTGGTTTATAGCGTCCTGCGGAAAAGCGTAGCCTGTTGATGGGTTGTATCGGGTCAGCAGGCTTTAAGCGCTGGGAAAAGATATGGAAGAGGTCTACGCCCTTGAAGGGGTCGGTTTTTCTTACGGCGATGTGGTCGCACTGAGGGACGCGAGCTTCTCCGTGCGCATGGGCGAGAGCCTCGCGGTGCTCGGGGCCAACGGGAGCGGCAAATCGACGCTCCTGAAGATATTGAACGGCCTCATCTTCCCCTCCGAGGGGCGGGTGGAGTTCATGGGCCGGACGCTCTCCGAGAGCGCCCTGAGCGGTCCCTTCCGCAGGTGTTTCAGGGAGCGCGTGGGCTTTGTCTTCCCGGAGCCGGACGTGCAGCTCTTCTGCCCCACGGTCTTTGAAGAGGTGGCCTTCGGCCCGCTCCAGCTCGACCTCGGCGAAGAGGAGGTTCGGAAAAGGGTGGAGGAGCTACTCGAGATGACGGGGTTGTCCGCGTTGAAGGACAGGCCGCCGTACACCTTGAGCAGCGGGGAGAAGAAAAAAGTGGCCATAGCCTCCGTCCTCTCAATAAACCCGGACGTGCTCCTCCTCGATGAGCCGACAAACGGGCTTGACCCGAGGACGCAGGTCTGGCTCTTTGAGATACTGGCGAGGCTTAAGTCCCTCGGCAAGACGTTCGTCATCGCCACCCATGACTTGAGCCTTGCCGAGGACTTCGCGGAAAGGGTGATAGTCATCGACGAGTCGCACACGATAGCGGCCGACGGCCCGGCGTACTCCGTACTCAGGGACAAGGACCTGCTCCTGAGGGCCAACATAATCCACGAGCATACGCACAGGCACGGGGATCTGGTGCACGTCCACAGCCACGGGCCTTTCGCGTCGCATGACGAGCACGAATAGAAAGGAGGCGGGCAGGGAGATATGAACATGCATGGCGAGCGCACAGCCGCGGAAAAGCCGCGGGGTCGAGCGAGCGGATCGGATATGGGCACTTCCTTACATGTCGAAGATTCCCTCGGAAAAGCCGCGGGGAGCTTCAAAGCGATTCTGATCGCGGTTTTTGCCGTCGCGTTGGTGTTTCTTAACAGCGGCGCCTGGGCGGATGATAACCTTGACGCGGAGGCCGGGGACAAGGCCGGAGAGAGGTCCGAGCCGGCAAGGGATAAGAAGCCGGTCGGCGTCGGCGAGGTCGAGGAGCTTAAGGCAAGGGTCGACGCGCTCGAAAAAAGGCTTGCGGATATGGAGGTGGTGGACGGGCTCGGACACAGGCTACACCCCATACACAGCATCTACGGCCTCAAGATAAGCGGCGGGCTTACCGTCACGGCGCAGAAGGCGGACAATCTGAAAGAGGCCGGCGACAGGGGGGCCACGGCCGTCTCGGCGGATATCGTCATGGAATCCCCCGTGGGCAGGGACGGCAGAGTAGTGGCGGTCTTCGACTTCCAGAGGGGCGCTGGGCTGAAGAACCTGCCTCCGTTTTTCACCTCCCCTAACGGAAACCCCACGGGGCCGAATAACGACATAGAATCTTTCAATAACGACAGCGTCCATGTGGCCCAGTTTTATTACGAGCGCGCTATAACCCCGGGCCTCGTCGCCTCCGTCGGGCAACTTGACCCGACAGCTTATTTTGACATAAACGGGTTCGCAAACAGCGAGAGGACTCAGTTCCTCGCCAACGGGTTCGTGAACAACCCGGCCGTGGAGTTCGGCGGGAGCGATAACTTCTACGGCCCGGGTTTCAGGCTTACATACGGGGCCGCCGGGTTCCTGGACATAACCCTGGGGGCCTTCGAGGGCAACGGAGACTATAACGACCCGTTCGACAGCCCGTTCCTCATGGCGGAGGCGGACTTCAAGCTCAAGCCGATGGGGCGCGACGGCAATTACAGGATATATTACTGGGACAGACAGGGCAGGCAGGACCTTGCGTACACCGCCAACCCCAACGACGCCGGGCTATTGAAGGCGGAGAACAAGGGCGTCGGCGTGAGCATTGACCAGAAGATAACCGATTCGTTCGGCGTATGGCTGCGCGCCGGGGTCCAGAGGGAGAAGGTGGCCTGGTTCAACAGGTACGTCGGCGGCGGCGTGAACCTCGCTGGAGTGTTGCCGGGCAGGGACGAGGACGCCGTTGGGTTCGGATACGGCGCGTCGCTGATGGGCAAGGACTACAAGGATTACAAGACCGTTGCGGACGCCGGGTTCGAGGCCGGAGTGGAACACTACTTCGAGCTTTACTATAATATATCGGTGGACAAGGGCCCGCACGACAGGGGCCTGCACATCTCCCCGGACATACAGTACGTAGTCAACCCCGGCGGGGATAGAAGGGCGGAGAACCTCTTTATATACGGGTTGAGGCTCCAGGCGTCATTTTGACGTCATGGTGTTTTTTAGCGGGAATAAAAAAACTGAAAGGAGGGGGAAAAGAATGGAGAGGATATTGGAGAGGGAGTGGTTCAGCCCGGCGGCGCTTGCCGTCGTGCTGGTGGCTCTGGCGTTCGCGATGGTCGTGCTGGCCTACGGCATGGAGAGCGTGGCCCCGGGGGTGCACGATGCGTTCCATGACTTCAGGCATGTGATCGGGATGCCGTGCCATTAATGGCTAATCTCAAAAAACGGAGGCTTCATTCAATGGTAAGGAAAAGTAACGTTCTTGCCTTGAGCGTTCTATCGGGCGTTGTATGGGGATGGATATCGATGGCCGTAAACCGGGGCACCGGGGTATTTCGGTTCGAGGCGAGCTTCGCGCACGACCTGGCGTCGTTCTCGTTCGGCGGGATGGTCTTCGGGGCCGTATGCGGAGGGCTCCTGAGCGTCGCGTGGGACTATATACCCTTTAAAGGCGCGCTCGCGAAGGCCGTTTTTACGTCCACGTCGCTCTGGATAGTCTTGAGGCTCGGCGGCGCGGCGCTTTCAACCATGGACCCGTTGCGCTACCATGTCATTACCACGCAGACCCTTCAGGGGCTCTTTCTCGCCGTTGTCCTCGGCACGGTCATGGGCCTTATGTGGAAGAGGGATTAAATCGGGTGCTCGGCGCAACACCCGCCCTTAAAAGGGCGGGGTAATTGAAATGCATTGAGCGTCATCGGGACCGGTATCGTAAATTGCGGAAGACCGACAGTAAGCTACGCAGGGGGTTTACCACGGGCGTCTGCGCCGCGGCCGGGGCAAAGGCCGCGGCGCGCTCTATTTTCATGGGGCTGAAGGGCCTGCCACGCGGGCGAAAGGCTCGCGTGCCTGTCACCCTGCCCAACGGGGCAATGCTGGAAATCCCGGTAAGGTTGATAGAGGTGCGCGGGAACAGGGCCGTTGCCACGGTGGTTAAAGACGCTGGGGATGACCCGGACGTCACAAACGGCGCGGAGTTCGTGACCGAGGTTTTGTTTTTGCGCGAGAACAGGCAAAGGGCGCACGTCTCCGTAAGGGGAGGGGAGGGCGTGGGCGTGGTGACAAGGCCTGGGCTCAAGGTCCCGGTCGGCAGGCCCGCCATAAACCCGGTCCCGCGCTCCATGATAAGCATGGCGATACGCGAGGCCGCAAGGGAGGCCGGCATAAGGCCCTCGGTAGTCGTCACCGTCTCGGTCCCCAGGGGCAAAGAGCTCGCCAAAAAGACGATGAACGGACGGCTCGGCATCGTCGGGGGCATATCCATCCTCGGCACCACCGGCATAGTAGAGCCGATGTCGCTGGCCGCGTTCACGAATTCCATAAGCTGCGGGGTCGATGTGGCCCTTGCCGCGGGGCTCGACGAGGTGGTATTTTCCACCGGCAGGTCGAGCGAGCGGGTGGTGGAGCGCGCGTTAAAGCTCCCTGAGGTGGCCTATGTCCTTACTGGCGACCACATGGGGTACGCGCTCAGGGACGCTGGCGGGAGGAAGGGGCTCAGGCGCGCCATTGTAGCCGGGCAGTTCGGCAAGTTCACGAAGCTTGCGGCCGGGCATTTCGAGACGCACTGCTCGGACTCAAGCGTGGAGTTCGGGTTCCTCGCCGGGCTCTGCAAGGAGCTCGGGGCGGACGCGGGGTTGATAAAGGGGGTTGAGGAGGCCAACACCGCGATGGAGGTCTTTTTCATGCTCAGGGAAGCGGGGCTCGGAACAGTACTGGAGAGGGTCTGCTCCCTGGCGCGCGCGAACTCGATGCGGGCCGCCGGCGGGCGGTTGGAGGTTAGATGCGTGCTTGTCGGATACGATAACGACGTGGCGTGCGTCAGCGGTTGATGAAACCTCCATTAGACAGGGAGCATCAGAGGTTTCAGAACGCTGAAAAAATGAACATGCATAGCGAGCGCGAGGCCAGCGGCTTGGGCTTTGGGGTCGAGCGAGCGAATAGAAATAGATACTTCCTTATATGTTGAAGCTCCCCGCGGCTTGCCGCGGGGAGCTTCAAGCGCGCGGCAAGGTAAAATGATCCACGTAATCGGCATAGGATTGAAAGGGAAAGAGAGCCTCTCAAGAGAGGCCCTCGGCCTCATAGAGAGGGCGACCCTGGTGGCGGGCGGTGCAAGGCACCTCGATGAGTTCAAGGACATCAAAGCCCGGAAGCTCCCCGTCTCAGGAGGGCTCGATAAGGCCGCCCTGTCCATCAAGGAACATATAAGGAACGGCGGCCGCGGCGTTGCCGTCCTTGCAACAGGAGACCCCTCCCTCTTCGGCATTGCGGATTTTATCATAAAGCAATTCGGCAAGAGGGGCGTAAGGGTAATCCCGAACGTAAGCGTCGCGCAGGAGGCCTTCGCAAGGATAAAGGAGAACTCGAACAACGTAAAGGTACTGAGCGCCCACGGAAGGGGGACGGGCATCGGGGAGCTGTGCGAAGAGATACTCCTTAACGATAAAGCCGCCGTATTCACCGACCCGCTCAACCCGCCCTCCAGGATAGCCGCGGAGCTTCTGAAAAGGGGTGGGCGCGGCTACACGGTCTACGTCGCCGAGGAGCTTGGCACAGGGAAAGAGAAGGTCACAAAGGGCAGCCTCCTGTCCATCAGCAGGAGGAAGAGCTTTTCCGCGCTCAATACGATGATACTTATAAGGGATAAGGTTCGACCCGGCCGCGAATCTTCCGGCCTTAAGGGCTTCGGGGCGCCGGATGCCTCCTTCGCCCACTCCTCCGGCATGATAACGAAGGAGGAGATAAGGGTGATAGCGCTATCGAAGCTCGATATAAGGAGGGAGAGCGTCATATGGGACATAGGCTCCTGTTCAGGCTCCGTGGCAGTAGAGGCAGCGAGGCTCGCCACGTGCGGCAGGGTCTACGCGTTTGAGAAGGATAGAGCGCGCTGCGCGGATATACGGGAGAACAGGGAGAGGTTCGGGACGCACAACATCGAGGTCGTAAACGGGGTTGCCCCCGCATGCCTTAAAGGGGCCGGGATAGCCGCGCCTGACGCGGCCTTCGTGGGCGGAGGCGGGGTCTTGATAGGCGGGATACTCGACTGCGTTGGAAGGCGGTTGAAAGACGGCGGCCGCATGGTGGTAAGCGCCGTGACTATCGAGACCGCTCATGCGGCCTTCGAGTTCTTTAAAAAGAGGAAGTGGTCCCTGGATATGGCGATGGTTAGCCTGTCAAAGGCGAAAAGCGTCGGAGAGCTGAACATGCTCTGCGCGCATAACCCGGTCTTTCTGATAACGGGGGTAAAGCCGTGGAGGCCATGAAAACAGCGGTGAAAAACATGGGGGTCTTCTACGGCGTGGGCGTGGGCCCCGGAGACCCGGAGCTCATGACGCTCAAGGCCTTGACCGTGCTCAAGGCGGCCCAGGTGATAGCCGTCCCGAGGTCCTCGGAGCCCCGGTCCGAAGGGTCGAGCCAGGCGCTCGCCATCGTCAAAAAGGCGCTCGACCTCGGGGACAAGGACGTCCTCGATCTCGTCTTCCCAATGGTAAAGGATAAGGACGCGCTGAGGAGGGCGCGGGAGCTTGCGGCTTCCAGGGTAGTGGAGAGGCTCAAGTCCGGCCTCGACGTCGCGTTCATAACGCTCGGCGACCCGATGCTCTATTCCACCTTCGGCTACCTCGCCCCCATTGTAAAGGACCGCGCGCCGGGGGCTGCGGTAAGGGTGGTGCCCGGCATAACGTCGTTCAGCGCCGCGGCGAGCGCCGTGGCGACACCGCTCGCCGAGGCGTCGGAGAAGATAATAATATTGCCGGCGGCTTACGATATAACCGAGATAGAGGAAAACCTCAAAAGGCCCTTCGACACGGTGGTGCTCATGAAGGTGAACAGGATATTCGACAGGCTCCTGGACCTGCTCTGCTCAATGGGCCTTGAGGATAAGGCGTTCTTTGTCGCGCGCGTGGGCTGGCCGGAGGAAGAGATAGTGACGGACCTCAAGGGCCTCAGGGGCAGGGATCTCGATTATTTCTCCACCGTGATAGTGAAGAAGGGGGCGCGGGAATGAACCGGAGTGCAGGTGCAGGGCCGTCTACCGTATACTTCGTGGGCGCGGGCCCCGGAGACCCGGACCTCATTACGGTCAAGGGCAGGAGGCTCATTGAGGAGGCCGACGTCGTAGTGTACGCCGGGTCGCTCGTCAGGGAGAAGGCCCTCGTGTACTGCAAAGAGGGGGTCGAGCTCCACAACAGCGCCTCCATGCACCTCGATGAGATAACGGAGGTGATGGTATCGGCATCGAGGGCCGGCAGGAAGGTGGTAAGGCTACATGCCGGAGACCCGTCTCTCTACGGGGCCGTCAGGGAGCAGGCCGATATCCTCGAGAAGGAGTCGATACCTTACGAGATGGTCCCCGGCGTCTCTTCCGCGTTCGCCTCGGCCGCGGCGCTAAAGAGGGAGCTCACCAGGCCCGGCGTCACTCAGACCGTCATATTCACCAGGATCGAGGGCAAGACCCCGGTGCCCGAAAAAGAGAGCCTCGCCTCGCTCGCCGCCCACAACGCCACCATCTGCGTCTTCCTGAGCATAGGGATGATAGAGCGGGTGGTGGAGGAACTCTCAAAAGGCTACCCCCCCTCGACCCCGGCGGCGGTGGTATACAGGGCCACGTGGGAGGACGAGCTTGTGATAACCGGCACGCTTGAGGATATAGCCGCCAAGGTGAAGGAGGCCGGGATATCGAGACAGGCGATGATAATAGCAGGCAGGGCCATAGGAGAGGGGTCAGAGGCGTCCAGGCTCTACGACAAGGGCTTCTCCCACGGGTTCAGGAACCGATGAGAAGGGCGCTATTCTACCGGCACGGGTTCAGGAACCGATGAGAAGGGCGCTATTCTACCGGCACGGGTTCAGGAACCGATGAGAAGGGCCCTCCTCTACTGGACGCCGCTCCTTCTTTATATGCTCGCGGTATTCTTCGTCTCCTCTACTGGACGCCGCTCCTTCTTTATATGCTCGCGGTATTCTTCGTCTCCGTCAGCCCCAACCCCCCGAAGCTGCCCGAGATATGGCAGATGGACAAGGTAGCCCACTTCGGAGCGTACTCGGTGATGGGGCTTTTATGGGCGAGGGCGCTCAATAGCGGGCCCGGACGGGCCGGGGGGCTTAAGGCGTCCTGGCGCGCGGCGCTGGCCGTTATAGTGATAGCGCTATTCGGCGCATTCATAGAGGTCTGTCAGATGTACGTGCCGGGAAGGAGCGCCGAAGTGATGGACGCGCTGGCCAACGGCGCGGGCGGGTTCTCCGGCGTGGTTGTCTACGGGCGCATCATGCGCCGTTTGCGGCGTTCGTTTTTTTAGCATTCCGGACCTCGGCGGGGTCATAAGCCGGTGGAGAGTCCATACCCGGCGTTTGCCGCGCTCCTGCAAAAAGAACTTTTGCGCGCTCCCGCGCGCGCAGCGGTATTGGCTCCGCCAGGCTTCGAGCGTCCGCCAGGCTTCGAGCGGGCTCGCAGTGAAAAAATGAGGCCTGCTCGCCCGCTCTCTTTTATGCCCGGCTTCGCAATACCCCCGGTATCGGGAAAAACAGGATAATCACAAAACCGTTTTCATGCATTTAACCGCCGTAGGAATAACGTTTTGAAGGAGTGGGCAAGATATGCTTATAGGCGAAGTCACGATGTCGGAGTTCAAAAAGTCCCTTAAAAAGACCAGGACTCTGATAGTCCCGTTCGGGACCGTGGAGGCCCACGGCGGCCACCTCCCCCTCAATACCGACACGCTGATAATACGGGAGGTGGTGAGGAAGGCGGCCGGGCGCGTAAACGCGTACATGGCCCCCCCTATCCAGTATGGGGTCTGCACCTCGACCTCCCTCCACCCGGGGACCATAGGCATCACGCCCGAGACGCTCAGGCGCCTTGTCACGGACATAGTTGGCGACGCGTTCAGAAAGGGGTTGAGGAACTTTGTCCTCATCTCAGGCCACGGCGGGAGCCTCCACGTATCGGCGATGAAAGAGGCCGCGGAGGCGATAGTAAGCGGAGGCTCCTTTAAAGGGATAAAGATAGCCGCGCTATCCATATACGAGATACTCGGCAAAGAGGCCTGGGAGATAGCGGAGACGCGGAACGACTCCCACGCCGGCGAGATGGAGACCTCGCTTGTGCTCCATCTCGCCCCTAAGCTCGTGAAGGGGAGGGCGAAAGAGGAGTACCCGAGGCTCCCGAAGCCGATACTGGTAAGCGACAAGCTCCGCTACTGGAAGGGCGCGGTATGGGGCGACCCGTCCAAGGCGACCGCCGAGAAGGGGGAGAGGCTCTTCGACCTCATGGTCAAGGGCGTGGAGGAGCTGGTGGAGAGGCTTGAGAAAATAAGGGTTTGAAATGCAAACCGTCCGTCCAGGAAAGATAACCGTATTCCCCGTCACCCCGAGGGGGTATCTCCTCGCGCAGAGGCTCTCAGGCGAGCTTGAGCCAATGGAGATACACCACCCCTCAAGGCTCAAAGGCTCCCTGACGCGAAAGGCCGGGGCGGCCTTCAAGGACTCAAGCGCGATACTCTTCGTATCCGCTACGGGCATAGCCGTGCGGGCCGTGGCCCCGCACCTCAAGGGCAAGCACCTCGACCCGGCGGTCGTCGTGGCGGACGAGGCCGGCAGGTTCGTGGTGAGCCTGGTCTCAGGACATCTCGGCGGGGCGAACAGGCTCGCGGAGCGCATAGCGGCCATCATCGGCGCTATACCGGTAATCACCACGGCAACGGACGCGATGGGCCTGCCCTGCGCGGAGGATATCGCGCGGAGCTTCTCCTGCGCGATAGAGGATGTCGGCAAGATTAAGCGCGTGAACTCCGCGATAGTGAACGGCGGCAGGGTCTTCATAGTAGACAGGAGGCCCTGTAGGCTCAAGGCGATAAAAAAGGCCTACGGCGCAAGCAAGGCCTTCACCTTCAAAAGGACGCCCCCGGAGGATGTTGGCCTTGACCGCGCCGTCGTGTTCATAACCGCCGAGACGGTGGAAGTGCCTGAAGGGATAAGGGATAAGACCCTGATATTGAGGCCCAGGGAGTTCGTCGTCGGCATAGGGTGCAGGCGGGGTGTGACGGCAAGGGAGATATCGGCGGCGTTCAACGAGATACTCGGGAGGGCCGGGGTCTCGCCTCTCTCGGTAAGGAGCCTCGCCTCGATAGAAATGAAGAAGAACGAGAAGGGGCTTCTCAGTTTCGCAAGGCGGATGGGGCTCGATATCGAGTTCTTCACGCCGGAGGAATTGAACAGCGTCAGGCCCCCTTCCGGGGGCTCGAAATTCGTAAGAGAGAAGACCGGGGCCGCGGGCGTATGCGAGCCTGCGGCTCTATTTTCTGCCGGGGCAAGGAGCTTATGGGTAAAGAAGATAAAGGCGGGAAGGGTAACCGCGGCCATGGCAAGGGCGCCGTTTACGTCGTAGGCACGGGCCCTGGGGCCGTGGAGCACCTCACGGAAAGGGCCCGCAGGGTCTTAGGGTCTGTAGAGTGCGTCGTCGGGTATACGAGGTATGTTGAGCTCATCTCGCCGCTCATAGAGGGCAAGGAGGTCTTTTCAACCGGCATGACGCACGAGGTGGAGAGGTGCCGCAAGGCGATAGAGTTCGCCAGGGAGGGCAAAAGGGTCGCCGTCATATCGTCCGGGGACTCAGGCATATACGGGATGGCCGGGCTAATACTCCAGCTCGCAACCGGCGGCGGAGGCCCGGCCTTCCAGATAGAGGTGGTGCCGGGACTGCCGGCCTTCGTGAGCGCGGCGTCGATACTGGGAGCTCCGCTGATGCATGACTTCGCCTCCATCTCCCTCTCCGACCTCCTCACGGAGCGGGAGGTGATAGAGCGACGGGTGGAGGCCTGCGCAAAGGCCGACTTCGTCATGGTCTTCTACAACCCTAAGAGCTCGAAGAGGGTGGAGGGGCTCGTTAGGGCGATAGATATAGTGAGACGCTACAGGTCCCCGGACACCCCGGCGGGCATTGTGCGTAACGCCACCAGGGAGGGGGAGGAGGCGTTCATAACCACCCTCTCCGGGATAGACGCCCATTACGGCTCCATAGACATGCTCACAATAATCATAATCGGCAACTCCTCCACGTTCAGGGAAGACGGCAGGATGATAACGCCGAGGGGGTACAGGGTATAGCCCCGTATTGGCAGGCCGCTGAAAAAGTCCATCTGCTTCGTTGTCCGACCCGCACTGCTCGTGCGGGTGGACCGGCTCTGCTACGGCGTACGGAAAAAGTACGCCTTCCCATTGCAATTGTAAAGACGCAATGGGAGCCCTGCCTCGCTTCTCGACGCCTCGGGGTACCCATGCGAGAAGCATGGGTCGGGAGCTTTTTGAGCGGCCTGAACAAATTCGGGTTTTTCATCAACATATAATAGGCGATGCTTAAACGTGCGGTCATAATCGTATTGGACGGCTTTGGCGTCGGGGAGCTTCCGGACGCCGCCGTATACGGCGACTCTGGGAGCGACACGCTCGATAATACGGCGCGGGCCGTGGGGGGGCTCGATATCCCGAACCTCGCATCGCTCGGCCTCGGGCGCATAGAGGGGGTGGAGCGCGTGGAGAGGGCGATAAGCCCCATGGCGTCTTTCGGGCGGATGAGGGAGGCCTCACCGGGCAAGGACACCTCTACCGGCCACTGGGAGATGTCCGGCGTGGTGCTTGATAAGATGTTCGCCACGTACCCGGATGGCTTTCCGCCGGAGATGCTCAGGAGGTTCGAGGAGGATACCGGGTACGGTTGCCTCGGGGGCAGACCCGCCTCAGGCACCCGGATAATAGAGGATCTGGGGCAAGAGCACCTGCGCACCGGCAAGCTCATCGTCTACACCTCCGCGGACAGCGTATTCCAGATAGCCGCGCACGAGGACGTCGTCCCTCTTGAGGAGCTCTACAGGGTCTGCGGGATAGCAAGGGTGTTCCTCTACGGATACAACGTCGGCAGGGTCATAGCGAGGCCCTTTAAAGGCAGGCCCGGCTCTTTCAAGAGGACGGATGGGAGGAAGGATTACTCCATCGAGCCGCCGGAGGAGACCGTGCTCGATAAGATAAAGGCCAAGGGCCTGCCGGTAGTGGGAGTGGGCAAGATAGGCGACATATTCGTCCACAGGGGGCTTACCAAAGAGATACATACAAAGGGCGACGGCGACGGCATCGACAAGACCGTTTCGGCCATCGGGGAGTTCAGGGAAGGGCTGATATTCACAAATCTCGTAGACCTCGACACCTTATACGGCCACCGTAACGATTATGCCGGGTACGCAAGGGCGCTTGCGGCCATCGATTCGAGGCTACCGGAGATAATGGGGCCGCTGACGGACGAGGACATCTTCATCATCACCGCCGACCACGGGTGTGACCCCACGACGCCCTCGACGGACCATTCCCGCGAGTATGCGCCGCTCATTGTATACGGCAAGGGCTTGAGGGCCGGTGTTGACCTCGGCACCAGGGCCTCTTTTGCGGACATAGGCCAGACCCTCGCCGAGATATTCGGCGCCGGGAGGATCGCAAACGGCGTCTCTTTCCTCCCTTCGGTCATCAGGCAGCCTTTTACCCGAAACCCCAAGGCATGACGGGGTTGACATGGACGCCCCCAGTCAAATATAATTGATTCCATGCATATACTGGGAAAAAGCCTCATATTGATAGGTGTCGTGATAGCGGTCATCGGCCTTATATTGACCTTCGGCTACAGGATACCCTATATCGGCAGGCTTCCAGGGGACATATATTACAGGAAAGACAACTTCGTCTTCTACTTCCCGCTGGCGACCTCCATAATAGTCAGCGTCATACTGTCCCTTATACTCTACCTGTTGACAAGACGCTGATCCGGCTCTATACTATTGTCTTACATCACTGGGAGCGTTTGGATACCGTCTTCCTTCAAAAACCCCTTTTTGAACTATAATTAAGGAACCTCTGATTATTACCACGGCAATCAAACAGGTTAATCATGCCGCATAGCTGATCTTCGGGTGCTTGAAGTATTTGGCGACCCTGCCAGGCAGTTTCTGCAGCATGCGCATGTACGAGACCATCTTGCGCTTGAGTTCCTTCT
>JACRNN010000098.1 GCA_016234955.1 Deltaproteobacteria bacterium
GCGCGTCATGGACTTCAGCCTCGCGATAGCCGGGAACCTCGGCTTAAGCGGCACGGAGATCGAGCTGGTGAAGCTCTCGGCCCTGCTCCACGACGTCGGCAAGATAGGCGTGGAGGACTGCATATTGAGGAAAGAGGGGCCGCTTACGTTCGAGGAGGCCGCCATGATGAAGATGCACCCAAGGATCGGCGTGGAGATACTCGGGCACGTGCCGCGCCTGAAGGAGATAATCCCGGGGATGCTCTTCCACCACGAAAGGGTGGACGGCACCGGCTACCCGGAAGGTTTGAAGGACGGCGATATCCCGATAATAGCGCGGATAATATCGGTGGCGGACACCTACGACGCGATGACGACGACGCGGCCCTACAGGGCCGGGCTCCCGCACTCCGTTGCGATGGAAGAGCTAAGGAAGCACTCCGGGACCCAGTTCGACGCCAGGGTCGTGGCCGCGTTTACAAAGGCGTTCAGGAACGGGGACGTCTCTCCGGCGGGGGCGGCGGGGCATGGATCCCCTGCCCCCGGACGATAACGTTGAAGCTCCCCGCAGCAAGCCGCGGGGAATGCGCTCGCTATGCATGTTCAATTACCCCGCCATAAATGGCGGGGATTGTCGGCAAGGTATTTGCCTTTTATATAGCTCGGCTTTGACCCGCCCTTAAAAGGGCGGGGGGTTCGCCGACCACCCGATTATATAGCGAGGCCGCATGATCTGGTTCAAAAAAGACCTTTTTTCGCGCAATCACGACGACAGCAAGAGCGTAAAGGTGCCGGTCGGGCTCTGGGTGAAGTGCGAGAACTGCGGGGAGATAATATATAAGAAAGAGGCGGAAAGGAGCCTGGACGTCTGCCCCAAGTGCAACTACCACTTCAGGATATCGGCCCAGTCCCGCATAAACATCATCGCCGACGAGGGGAGCTTCAAGGAAGAGGACGCCGGGGTGGAGCCGGTGGACGCCCTCGACTTCAAGGACCTGAAAAAGTACAGGGAGCGCATCAAGGCCTCGCAGAAGGAGACCGGGTTGAAGGACGCGATAATATCCGGGGATGCCCTCATAAACGGACAGAAGGTGATGATAGCGGCCTTTGAGTTCTCCTTCATGGGCGGGTCCATGGGCTCGGTCGTGGGGGAGAAGATAACGAGGATGATAGAGCGGGCGATAGAGCAGAGGTGCGGGGTGGTGATATTCTCATCCTCCGGCGGCGCGCGCATGCAGGAGAGCATACTCTCTCTCATGCAGATGGCCAAAACGTCCGCGGCCCTTGCAAGGCTCAGGCAGGCGTCCCTGCCTTACATATCCGTCCTTACGGACCCCACCATGGGGGGCGTCACGGCGAGCTTCGCCATGCTCGGGGACGTGATAATAGCCGAGCCGAGGGCTCTCATAGGGTTCGCGGGCCCCAGGGTCATAGCCGAGACCATCAGGCAGACCCTCCCGGAGGGGTTCCAGAGGGCCGAGTACCTCCTTGAGCACGGCATGATAGACATGATAGTGGAAAGGAAGATGCTCAAGGACACCATATCGAGGATCCTCGCCATGCTCACGGAAAGGCGCGAATCCGAATAGCGGCCGGGCCGGACGCAACGCCGTCAACGCCCCGGATACGCCGCGGGTATACGGCGACCCGCCCTTTCTGCTCCGCGGCAACAGAGTCCCCAACGCGCTACCAGGTTGTTGAAAAACCCTATGCCTTCCCGCAAAGAAATCCTCGGATACCTCTACGGCCTTGAGGCTCACGGCATAAAGCCCGGCCTCGGGCGTATAAAGAAACTCCTGCGCGCCCTCGGCTACCCCCAAAAAGAGTTCCACTCCATACACGTGGCGGGCACCAACGGAAAGGGCTCCACCTGCGCGTTCCTCTTCTCCGTACTCAAGGAGGCGGGCTTCCGCGCCGGCCTCTATACCTCCCCCCACCTCGAAAGGTTCAACGAGCGGATAAGGACCTCCGCCGGCCTGATATCGGACAGGGACGTCGTAAGGACGGCGATGCGGGTCAGAGAGGCCGCTGAGGAATCAGGCCAGGAGGTATCTTTCTTCGAGTTCGCAACCGCCATGGCCTTTGAGCACTTCAGGATGAGGGCCGTCGAGGTGGCGGTGGTGGAGACGGGCATGGGCGGCAGATGGGACGCAACGAACGTGGTCTCTCCCCTCGTGTCGGTGATAACCACGGTCGGGCTCGACCACATGGAATACCTGGGAGACGACGTCGCCGCCATAGCGCGCGAAAAGGCCGGGATAATCAAAAAAAGCGCGCCCCTGATAACCGGGGTCGCAAAAGGGACGGCCCTGAAGGTCCTGACGGCGGCGGCCAGAGAGAAGCGCTCAAGGCTCTTTCGCCTCGGCAGGGACTTTACCTTCACGCGCATTCCCGGCACCCGGCTCTTCGATTACTCCGGCGCGTCAATGGCCCTTGAAGACCTCTCGATAAGGCTCATCGGCGCGCACCAGTATTCAAACGCGTCATGCGCCCTGGCCGCCCTGGAGGCGATAGGGGAAAAGGGCTATCGCATCCCGGAACCTTGCATCAGAAGAGGGCTTGAAAAAGCGGAGTGGCCCGGGAGGGTCGAGGTCGTGGGCAAGAGGCCGCTCATCATCCTCGATGCGGCCCATAACCCGGATGGGGCACGGTCATTGGGAGAGGCCCTCAAGCCCTTAGGCTTCCGCAGGCTTATACTCGTGCTCGGAATAATGAACGACAAGGACATAGACGGCATCTTAAACCGCCTGGCCCCGCTCTCAGACGTTATCCTGGTTGCCGCCCCCGATACCCCCCGGGCCGCAAGTGCCGAAACCCTCGTCGAGAGGCTCAAGCGCCATAAAAAACCCGCCCGCCCCTATCCATCCGTGGCGGCCGCGTGCCGCGCGGCGCTCAAAGAGGCTGAAAGAAACGACGCGATATGCGTCACCGGCTCGATATACACCGTAGGAGAGGCGCGCAAGTGCCTGCGCGGGCTGAAGTCTTCGTAGATAGGCGCGGCCCTTTCACGCATATCCGGAACGGGGCGGCAACTCCACTCCCATCCCGACGCTTCCGCGGCGCGCCCGCGAAACCGCCCCGCATATTTTAGCTTGTCTTTTTGCCGTATTTACACTAAAATTTCATGAGCATGTCCGCCCATTCCGCCAATGAACCACCCCGTAGAAGCTCCGGGGTATCCGAAAAAACTTACGTTAATAGCTTGGAAAGCTTGCTTCGAGGGATTACACCCGAAGGAAACATTGAAATTCCCCGCAATCAAGACCCTGCGCCTGCAAACATCGAGAGGAATACCGTATGCCGAATATACCGGCCTTTGACGCGATAATCATAGCCGGCATAGACGGCAGGATCATCGACTGCAACCGCAGCGCCGGGGAGATATTCGGCTATCCGGCGGAAGTCCTCATAGGCATGGAGATCATCGAGCTCATACCCGACCACCTGAAGCAGCGCCACCTGGCGGCGTTCAAGCGGCTCCAGGAGACGGCGCGGAGCACAATAGCGGGCAGGGTGATGGAGTTGGAGGGCCTGAGGAAGGGCAACGTGGTATTTCCCATTGAGCTTGCCGTCAACAGTTTCAACGTCCACGGCGATACGCTCTTTATCGGCTCGATACGCGAGATATCAGAACGCAAGAGGGTCGAGAACCAGCTCCGCGCCATCAACAGGACACTTACGATGATCACCGAATGCAACCAGGCCCTGATCCGCGCAACCGATGAATCCGGGCTTTTAAGCGAGGTCTGCGGCATCATCGTCAGGATAGGCGGGTATCGCATGGCCTGGGTGGGCTACGCGGAGAACGACGAGCGGAAGTCGGTGCGTCCGATGGCGGTGGCCGGCAATAACGCGGGGTATGTGGAGAGACTGAACATATCATGGGCCGATACGGAACGCGGGAGAGGCCCCACGGGCAGGGCCATCCGGACGGGCCAACCGGTAGTCGCCCTCGACATCCCCGGAGAGAAGGGCTTTATCTGGTCATCCGAGGCCGCGGCGCGGGGCTATGCCTCGTCCATAGCCCTGCCTATACTCATCGGCTCGAAGGTCCTCGGCTCTCTCAACATATACGCATCGGAGCCCAACGCCTTTGACCGGGAGGAGGTAAACCTCCTGGTCGACCTCACCGGGGACCTCTCCTACGGGATATCGGCGCTGCGGATGCGCGCCGGACACAGGACGGCCGAAGAGGCCCTGAAAAGGTCGGAAGAGAAATACCGCACGCTCTTCGAGGAGTCCAGGGACGTCATCTTCATATACTCGGTCCAGAGGAAGGAGTTCGACATAAACAGCGCCGGCGTGGAGCTCTTCGGTTTCTCATCCAAGGAAGAGATGCTCAAGCTCGACTTCCCGGGGGATATCTGCGCCAACCCGGCGGAGTTGCAGAAATTCGTGAAGGAGCTTGAAAAAAAGGGGTTCATAAACGACTTCGAGCTGGTCTTGAAGAAGAAGGACTCCACTCCCGTTTACGCCCTGATTTCCGCCAACGTCGTACGCGGCGGCAACGGCGGGATATCCGCCTACAGGGGGATAATACACGACATGACCGCGTACAAGAGCCTCGAGCAGCAGCTCCTCCAGGCGCAGAAGATGGAGGCCATAGGGCAGCTTACCGGCGGGATAGCGCACGACTTCAACAACCTCCTGACGAC
>JACRNN010000099.1 GCA_016234955.1 Deltaproteobacteria bacterium
AGGTCGTCTACGTAGGCTGGCTCAAGGGATACGGCCAGGTGATGATAGTGGACCACAGGGGCGGGTATTATACGCTCTTCGCATACCTCTCAAGGGCGCTCAAGGAGCGCGGAGACATGGTGAAACAGGGGGCCGAGATAGCCCTTGTCGGGGACACGGGGCCGGATTCGACCCCGGGGCTCTACTTCGAGATACGGCAGAAGGGGGTCCCGAGGGACCCGATGAGCTGGCTTGCGGCCAGATGATTTTTAGCGTACAATGGTAGATGCGAGTTGCCGTACACGAAAGGGAGGGAATAATTAGATGATAAAAAGCGTCACGAAACCCAGGTTCTGGGTGGGAGTCATGATTATCGTGGCGGTCTTCACCGCCGCCTCATGGGGGCTGTCCCAGAGGGTCGGAGCATTGCCGAACCAGACCTATGAGAGCCTCAAGGTGTTTACCGACGTGCTCGGGATAGTCCAGGAGAATTACGCCGAGCCGGTTGAGGTGAAGGACCTTATGAACAACGCCATAAAAGGGATGGTCAAGGGGCTCGACCCGCACTCGAGCTACATGACCCCTGAAGAGTACGCCGAGATGCAGATAGACACGAAGGGGAGCTTCGGCGGCATAGGCATAGAGATAGGCGTCAGGGACAACTTCCTTACGGTGGTGTCCCCTATCGAGGACACCCCGGCGTACAAGGCCGGCATCAAGGCCGGCGACAGGATAGTGAAGATAGGCGATAAATTCACCAAGGACCTCACCATCGGCGAGGCCGTGAACCTGATGAGGGGGCCGAAGGGCACCGACGTGACGATACAGATAATGAGACAGGGTTTCGATGCGCCCAAGCCCTTTACGCTCACCAGGGACATAATAAAGGTCAAGAGCGTAAAGTACAAGGTGCTCGAAGAGGGGTTCGGCTACATAAGGATAGCGCAGTTCCAGGAGAGTACGACCGAAGACCTTGAAAAGGCGTTGAAGGATATAACCGGCAAGAGCGGCGGAAAGCTCAACGGCCTGATACTCGACCTGCGTAACAACCCCGGCGGGCTTCTGCAGGAGGCCGTCTCGGTATCGAACGAGTTCATCAATTCGGGCCTCATAGTTTCGACAAAGGGCAGGGCGCCGGGCCAGGACATGGTATTCAACGCGGAGAAGAAGTCCACCCAGCCGGACTACCCGATGATAGTGCTCGTCAACGGCGGAAGCGCCAGCGCTTCCGAGATCGTGGCGGGCGCGCTGCAGGACCACAAGAGGGCGATAATCCTCGGCACGCAGACCTTCGGCAAGGGCTCGGTCCAGACCATAATCCCGCTCTCCGACGGCTCCGCCGTGAGGCTCACGACTTCCAAGTACTATACCCCTTCCGGACGCTCCATCCAGGCAAAGGGCATCGAGCCCGATATCGTCGTAGGCGAGGAGGTCAAGGCTCATATAAAGGAGAAGGACCTCGCGGGCCATCTGGCCGCCGAGGACGAGTCTGAAAAGCCGGCCAGGAAAGACGACAAGGGCGAGATCGAAAAGATAAAGATAAGCGAGAGCGAGCCGAAGGCCGGAGACGGGGAGGACATCCAGCTCAAGAGGGCGCTCGATTACCTGAAGAGCTGGTATATATTCAAGGAGACCGCTACACGCAAGGCGGGGTAGCCGGCGGCCCGGGGCTCCCCTCCCGTTTTAATAGCGGAAGAGAGCATGAACATGCATGGCGAGCGCGAGGCCTGCGGCAAGGCTTGCGGGGTCAAGCGAGCGAATAGGAATAGATGCTCCCTTATATGTCGAAGATTAAGCGCGGCTTGGGGCTGGGGGCGCTTCAACGGAGCACACCATATCCAGAGGATTGCGGCCGGAAGGACCGGCGGCAATCCTGACGGAGTCGAGCACTGAAAATGGCTGACAGGAAGAAGAAGAGTGCCAAGGGCCCCATTTCATGGGGCCTTGTCGTCTTGGGCTTTGTGTTGGGGGTGGCCGTATTGATACTGGTTGTCGAGTTCGGCCCGTACTTCAAGCCGGCCTTGCCTCGGCAGGCGGAAATACCGCTTGAAAAACCCCCGGAGGAACAAAAGCCGGAGGTCCCGGTTGAGGGGAAAGAAGAGAAGCCCGTCCCCCAGCCGTCATACCCGATGGTTGCGATAGTTATAGACGACATGGGGCAGGATTTGAAGAAATTAAAGGAGCTATTTCAACTCAACGCGCCCATAACGATAGCGGTACTTCCGTACCTGAGCCACTCCGCGGACGAGGCCAGAGAGGCCCACGCCAGAGGGATGGAGGTGCTCCTGCATCTGCCCATGGAGCCGCAGGACGCGGCGTACAACAACCCGGGGAAAGGCGTTCTTTTGACCGCGATGTCGGAGAAGGAGGTCAGGACGCAGGTTGAAAACGACCTGGCGAGCGTCCCTTTCGCGGCAGGGGTGAACAACCACATGGGCTCGAAGTTCACCGAGAGCGAGCCCCAGATGAGGGTTGTGCTCGATGAGGTGAAAAAAAGGGAGATGTATTTTCTCGACAGCCGCACCACCCCTAAATCGGTGGGCGGAAGGCTTGCCAGGGAGTTGGGCATGAGTACCGCGGACAGGAACGTATTCCTCGACAATACCCGCGACAAGGCGTACATAAAGGACCGGATAAACGAGGCCGTAAATATCGCCAGGAAGAACGGCGCCGCCGTGGCCATAGGCCACCCATATCCAGAGACCATAGAGGCGCTCAGGGAGTCGGTTCCCGTGCTCCAGGCGTCCGGGGTAAGGATAGTAAAGCTATCCGAGCTTATCGAGTATAATAAAAAGAGGGAGGAGGCCAAAGCGCGCGTTTCCGTGGGCGGTTTGACGAAATGAAAATTCCTGTTTCGCCCCTGCAGAAAATGCTTGACA
>JACRNN010000169.1 GCA_016234955.1 Deltaproteobacteria bacterium
CCCGCGATGATCTTGCGCAGGTCGTTGAGGTACTCGTTGGAGACGAGCTGGGCCATGGCCCTGGCGTTCGTCTCCTTGCCGGTGGAGATGACCTTTTCAAAGGCCCTTTCCACCTCGGGCGGCATCTTGATGGCGTACATCTTGTCGATGCATATGTCGAACGGGTATCTTATCTGGGGGTTCTTCCGTTCCATCCTCTCTTTTTCAAGGAGTATCTCGAGCTTGGCCCTGACCATGTTGTTCCTGAACGTGCCGCGCGCGGCCTCGTTTATCTTCTCGCCTATCGAGACCTTCACCGGGCCGGAGAAGTCCCCCCTCGGCTCTATCACCATCGTTTCGGCCTTTGTCCCGTAGGTGATGAAGAGCCCGGCCTCGAGATCCCCTTTCAAGGCGGTCTCCACCTCGTCCCTGTAGGTGTTCTCAAGCCTGTGCTCGTCTTCGCCGAGCGCCGCGAGCCTGGCCTCGACCCCGGGTTCGTTCTTATCCATCGCCTCCATGAGGGAAGCCCTTTTGCGCTTGATCTCGGTCCTCCTGGCCTCGAACCGCTTGTGCACCTCATCGAGCAGCTCAGCCTCTTTCCTCGACGGGAGTTTTCTCAGGAGGTTGTCCCTGTAATGCCTGATTACCTGCTGGATGTCCCTGGCAAGCGATACCAGGCAGGTCACCCCGCCGGAGAAGATGGCGGCGTCCCCCGGGATATTGGTAAGACTTATCCCGCGCTCGTTCCTGACCACCCCGGCGCCTATCCCGTAGCGGCTCGCGGCGGTCAGGATGGGCTGGTAGAAGTACTCCTTCATGAACTCGGCCATGGCGATTTCCTTGACCTTGAGCGTCTTTCTTGTAAAGTCCTTCATGTCTACGAAGAGCTGGCCCTCTTCCTCTATCTCCAGGGTCTTCAACACCGGCCTGTCGTCGCGTGAGAAGCGGTACAGCCTGCCGGCATTGTACTCCTCTATCATCATGCTCTGGTTGAACTCCCCGCGCCTGTCGGCCATATAACCCCTCATCGAGGCGCAGTACTTCTCCACCTGGTCGTCGAAGGCGCAGGCGTAGTATCCCATGACCGCGTGCATGACGAAATCGGTGGAGTCCCTCCTGGCCGGTTTCAGGAGAGAGCCGAGCATCGATCTTTTGCTGAAGGTCGCAAGGAAATCCTTGAGGGGCTCCATCATTTCGCTCCTGCGCACGTCCTTTATGTGCTTCTCCTCTATCTCCTCGAGGGACTTCTTCAGGCTGGCGCACAGCCTCGGGTCGTTCAGGAAATTCCTGATGACCCTGTCCTCGTTGTATAGCTCGAAGATCGTGTCGCGCGCCTCCGAGTCGGGCAGGTCGAATTCGGTGAGAAAGGCGAGGGCCTTTTCCCTGAAGGAGCCGGTAAAGTGGGTCTGCTTGAGCTCCTCCATCAACCGGGCGTCGTCCCTTATCCGTTCGCACGCCGCGTCTATCAGCCTGCCGAGGTTCTCGAAGTCGCCGGGGCTGTCCCCGGCGTGAGCGGACATGGCGTCAAAGACCTCGGTGTTTATGCCGTAGGGGTTGAGGACCGAGGACAATACGTTGGAGGGTATGGAGAGGAACGCCTTTGGCGCCGTGGAGGAGAGGAGCAGGAGCTCGTTGGCGTAGCTGTAGCACGACGAGCCTTCGGCCTTGAGCCGCTCAAGCGCGTCCTTGAGCGCCTCCTTGAAGGCCGTAAAGATGATCATGCCCGCGGCGAGGTCTATCTTCTCGTAGGGGAGGCCCTTTATCCGGATGGACTTGACCTTCTCCTTCTTCTTTTTTATCGTGTTTATCGCCGCCAGGAGCGCCAGATAAGCGGTGGGCTCCCCTCCGTCGTGCTTTATTTCGTCCTTCAGGGTCTTTTCAAAAAATTCCGAGATCCAGCCCAGGAACCTCTTGCCGTGGCCGTCGGTCGAGAGCCACGCCGATATCACCGAGCTGTCGACATGCGGCGTTGACGCGAGCGCAATGGAGGCGATCCTCTTATCTATGGAGTCGGCGATGAATATGTCGGTCCTGAACGTCTTTGCCTTGAGGGGAGGGACGGATATCTGGAGTGTCTGTCTGGCAGGCTCCGCGCCCTCGGCGCCGTCGCCGTCGTAGCGCTTGGCGAAGATGGCCGTGAGCGCCAGGATGGCGTTCTCTATCACGGCCTCGTCCTCCGAGCCCATGTGGTAGGGCACCTTGAGCTCGGCGATGGTCTCCCCGTGCCTGAACCTGAGCCGCTTGGGGGCGAGGGTCCACAGCGTTCCGTTCTTAACGTCACAGCGGTTTTTCAGCAGGTTGGTGAGCAGTTCAAGCCTCTCCCTGCCGTAGCCGTCAGCCATAGATTTACCCGTATTATTGGCGGGGCCTGCATTCACCCCCCTCGGTAAGCTTATAATAAACGCGGGAGTAAATCAAGCGCATAGGATAAGTGTTGTAAAACATGGACGAATCGGGTTAAAATCGTTCCCGTAAGGGCCTGCGTATTCTCTTTTTCAACGTTCCGGTTTTTATAGACGCCCTTATGATTAGACAACATTCCGGTGAATTATTCTGTGCCATTCGTCACAGATAATAATATCGCGTGCTGGTAAAAAAATATTGACGGGGCATTAAAAGCAAAATATAACTATTATGGCCCACGATGCCGTAGCGGGGTGGAGGCGGGGATGCGAAGGGCGGGCGCAGGGGCGTTATTTGCCGCCTACATACACGGAAAGGAAACCTGAGGGCCATGAGTTCTATCAAGGAACAGCTCATCAACATGTTTTCCAAGGTAATGGCCGGGACCGTCTCAAG
>JACRNN010000059.1 GCA_016234955.1 Deltaproteobacteria bacterium
CATCTATGCCGGTGACGTGGCCTTCCCTGGACCCTATCAGGTCTCCTTTTTTGACGATATACCTCTTGTTGTCAGGCGACTGGATAAGCGCGACCGGGTTGTCGGTGCCGGCTACTATGGCGACGACCTTGAAAAGGGCTATCTCGCAGCACTCAAGCGGGCCCTTGACCTTTTTCGCGCCCTCAACACCCCTCATCAATATGATATGGCTCTGGAAGGGGTTGCGGCTTTTTGCATCTATCGCGGCCTCGCTCTTTGGAGCCTCGCCACCGGGCGGCGCGGCGGCCTGCTGGGCTTGAGCCGGCTGCGCCTTTTCAACGGGCCTGGGCTGCTGGACCTGAGCCGCCTCCTTCTTGCATGAGACAAGGGCGGCCGTAATAAGCGCTATCGCGAAGAATATTTTGAACCTGTCGATCATTTTTTGGGCTGTGCTCCTTCGGCTTTGGGCTGTGGCGCCGCATCGGATGACGGGATGAACCTGAATGTGGTCACGACGAAATTGGCCTTCAGCACGGGGATGCGGTTTTTGTGTCCGGTGGAGCTTACGTCAAGGGACCCGATATTCACTATGCGGGGGAGAGTGCCGACCTTGACGCTGAAGTCGACGAGGCTCTCATACCTGCCCTCGACCGACATATTGACGGGCACCTCGGCGTAAAACCCCTTTTTCACCTCTTTGCCCGGCTGGAACAGGAGTATCTTCAGCCCCGCCTTCTGCCCGGCGTCGCTGATGCTGTCTATGAGGTCAGGTATCTCCTTTTCGTTCGGGAGCTGGGCCACCGCTTGCTTGAGCTTTTCCTCCATCTCTTCCTTTTCCTTAAGGTACTTCGGTATGTCGGCCGCTATGACCCTGCTCTCGTTGAGCTTGACGCTCAGTTCCTTCAACTGTGTGTTGAGCTTTCTTATATCCCAATATTTGGGCACGAGCAGGAACCACCCCATGAGCAGAATTATCACGACGTTTATCGCGGCGAGTATCAGCAGCCTCCTGGAAAGGGGCAGCTTCGTTATCTTCGTCAAGGACTCGACGTTTATGTTCAGTTTAAGGGCCATGGTCTACTTCTTCTCCTTCCCCTTGTCCTTGTCCTTGTCGGTCTTTTTCTCCTCGGGGGGCTTTACCTTCTCGAGCCTCAACGTAAAGGCGACGACGTCGGTCTTGGTCTCGCTTTCGACCACGCGCTGGGCCACCTCAAGGTCCACGGCCTCAAAGACCGCCGTGTATTTGGCAAGGCTCCTCATGCACTCAGCCACGTCCTCATCCGTTGAGGCGTACCCCTTGAGCGCTATGCCGCGCCCGTCGTCCTTTATCGAGGCGACCCACGCCCTCTCAGGCACCGAGTCGCTCAGCATCTTGAAGAAGTTTGCTGGGCCGGTCCTGGCCTTCTCAAGCTCGTTTATTATATCGAGCTTGCTCTCTACTATCTTCTTCTGCTCCTTTATCTTCGACAGTTCGCCTATCTTCAGCTTTAGCTGCCCCAGCTCCTGCTCTCCGTTGGATATGCCGCTTGACAGGGCGGACGCCTCGCTCCTGAGGGTAAGGTAGACGATGAACATGACGGAGACGCACAGGAATATCACCAGCCCGGCTATCGTGAACTGGAGCCTGACGGATTCCTTTTTTTTGGCCGCCCTTACGGGCAGAAGGTTTATGCGGATCATCTGTCTGCGAACCTCCGTGTGCCAAGGCCCACCGCGACCCCGAAAAACGGCGCGAGGTCCTTTATCTTTTCCATGTCGAAGTGCCTGGGGTTCACTTCGAGGTTCTTAAACGGGTTCGCCATCTCCACGGGTATGTTGGTCTTGTCCTGGATGAGGTTCAAAAGCCCCTCTATCTTGGCCCCGCCGCCGCTTAAATATATCTTGCTTATGTAGGTCCCCTGGCTCCCTCCTAAGAAGAAGTCCACCGTCCTTTTCACGTCAAAGGCCAGGTTCGTCGAGACGGTCTCGATGATGGAGGAGAGTGAGCCGCCTTCCGGGGCCTCTTTCCTGCCGGTCTTCATATCCTCGGCTTCCTTGAAGCTCACGTTGAGCTGCCTCTGTACCTCTTCGGTGAACTGGTTGCCGCCGGTCGGTATGGACCTTGTGAATGTGGTGATGCCTCCGGTGATTATGCTGATGCTCGTAACGCTGGCGCCGACGTTCACCGCGGCCACGCTCTCGCCAGGGGCCACGGGATAATTTATCTCCAGCATGTTCTCAAGCGCGAAGGAATCGACGTCTATGACGGCGGGGGTAAGCCCCGCCTCCTTTATGACGTTGGTGTAGTCGTTTATGACGTCCTTTTTCACCGCCACGAGCATCACGTCCATCTGCCCCCTGCCCTCGGTATCCACGCCGAGTATCTGAAAGTCCATATTCACCTCCGACACCGGGAACGGGATGTACTGCTCGGCCTCCCACTGGATGGAATCGGCGAGCTCCTCCTCGGTCATCGCCGGGAAGCTGACCTTCTTGATGATGACGGATTGGCCGGTAAGGGCCGAGACCGCGTCCTTGAGCCTTACGTTGTGCTCCTTGACGAGGTCTTTTATCGTGTTGGTCACGGTGATGGCGTCTATGATGGAGCCGTCGACTATGGCCTCGGGCGGGAGTTCCGCCATCGCGAACTTCTGCAGCTCCCAGCCCTTCTTGGCCTGGCCCATCTGCAGGAGCTTTATGAAGCTTGAGCCGATGTCAAGGGCTATGGTGCCCCTTTTCCCGAGGAACGGGAGCGTCAATGAAGACAGGTTCAATGAGGGTAGCTTTAAAGACGGTGCTTTCATCTCGTTACCTCGTGGACGGGGCCCGCCGCCCTCTTTCAATCTGAAAAAACCTTGCCCTTATCGGACAGCTTGAGGCCGAGGGCCTGGATTATCTTTCTCTTCGTGTCCATCCTGCACTGGTATCCTCTCTCAATCCTGTCGATGGTCAGCGGAGAGATTCCGGCCTTTCTCGAAAGCTCGGATTTGCTCAGGAGCATGCTCTCTCTTATCTTTTTTAGATTATTTTTGCCCATTAGCGCAAGCACTAAAGTCACATGTGATACGGAAATCACACGGTTGGAGTTGAAAAGCGCCGAATCTATCCTGAAATCTATTCCAGTATGGCGTAATTGTCAACAATTTTTTCTAAATTAAAGACCAGTTCTTCCGAATTGAAACACTGTTATATATAAATATATGCATTTATAATCCCTTTACAATTCCCTATCGGCGCAAAAAGACAAAAGTTTAGATTTTTTCCGGCAATCGGGTCGTGTTTATCGTGATGGGAGTCGTCGATGCGAAGGGATGCGGTGCGTCTTCAGGGAGTCGAAGATTCTTCGCGGCAAGCCGCGAAGAATCTTCGACATAAAAGAATTATCTATTTCTATTCGCTCGCTTGACCCCGCTATCCAAGCTGCGGGCTGGGCGCTCGCTATGCATGTTCAGTCGATTGCGACCCTGCCGCTGGTGGAGCTTATCTCCATGGTGTATTTGACCGCGCCCCCGGTATCATTGACGCAGATCGTCCCGGCATCCGCGGTGCCGTTCGGGTTGAACTTTATGTTGACGTCGGCGTTCCCGTTGCAGGCAGCCCCGGTAGCAAGAGCCACGCCCTGGTCGACCGCGGTCCACGGTTTCACCTGAACCCAGACCGTGCTGCCGGCCGGCAGGTTGCCCTCGGTCAGCCTGTACTGCCCGGCCCCTATGCCGAACTCGACCCGTTCCTCCCGGTTGTTGGTCACCGCCATCTGCTTGGCGAGCCTGAGCTGCGAGGATATCCCCCACGCGGTGTTCTTGTATTTTATAGACCCGGAGAGGCCGGACATGGAGACCACCGCGATGGTGGCTATCACGCCCAAAAGGCCCACTACTATCAGAACTTCCGTTAAAGAGAAACCTTTATTCCCGGAGTGTCTCATGGCTGTCCCCCGCCGGATGCGCCCAAGGTTATATTGAATTCCTGCGCCGCCTTGCCGCCGTGTCCGTCATCGGCCTCGACGCTTACGTCGTAGCCGCCCTTATATTCCTGCTTTAGCGGCCACTCTATCTTCCCGCCGGCCCCTATCTTCATCCCTTCGGGCGCCTTCGTCAGAGAGAAGCTGACCGCGTCCCCGTCCGGGTCCTGCGCCGCCACCTGATAGGTATATGTCCTGGCCGAAAACTCCTTCGGAGGGGCCGAGGTTATCATAGGCAAAGAGTTCCCCACGATGACGGCGAGCGAAGTCATCTCATGGCCCGCCTCAGTGCCGTCGTATGGCGTTACGCGCAGGGCGACGGTATCGTCCCTTTTTATAAGGTCCCCCTTCAGGACAGGGTCCGTCTGCATGGCGGCCTCCCGGCCGTTTATTATCCACTGATAGCGGAACCTTACCGTGTCTCCGGCGTCAGGGTCCCTTCCCTCCACCGTTGCAATCACGTCGACGCCCGCGCCGATGCGTTCAGGCGAGAACGATATCTTAGCCATTGACGGCGGCGAATTGCCTATGGTAACGCTGTAAGACATTTTAGCGCCGTCAACTGCGGCTATGACCTCGATCTCGTCCCCCTTGCCGAATCTGCCCTTGCCGAGCCTGTCCCCGGTCTCGCCTTCAATTGGCTCGCCGTTCCGCGCCCACCTGTACGACGCGGCCCCGGAGGCCCCGGAGTAGACCGCCTGGATATCCGTAACCGCCGTTGGATTCGCCGGTATCACGGTCAGGACGCCCAGGCCGGCCCCCTGCGTCGCGGCCTCTCCAACAGCCGCCGGGGGGCCGCCGTTGCGCGTCTTTGCCGCGCCCTTCCCGTCATCGACCCTGCCGCACGAGGCAAGGAGGACGGTTGAAAGGACCGCCGTGTTGAAGAGGAAGCTTTTGCGTATCATCGTCAATGACTCCACCGTACATCCGTCATGGCGCCTGTATGAAAGGATAATTGGACATATCCTTTTTCTCTATGCGTTTGGGCAGGAGATAGACCTTCTCCGCGTCCACGCCCTTATCCTCCCTTACGGGCCCCTCCACGTATACCCATTTGCCGGGCTTGATCCCCAGCCTTGAGGTCTCCCTTGAACGGGAGTCGTAGACCTTCGTATCCTGGGTCATGACGACCGTTATGTTTTCGTTCACGGTCATGGTCGCCCCGTCATACGTGCCGACCACCCCCTGGAACAACCTGTACTCTCTCAGGTCCTCGACTTCCGCGTCCTTATCCCTGGCCGAGGCGGAAAACGCCACAAGCAGGCCGAACAGTACCGCGAATACCGCTATCTTAGCTCTCTTCATTAGCGTACCTCCCTCCAGTATGTCGGCACTGTTGAGCCCCTGTCGCTGATAGGCGGCGTTACAAGCGCTCCACCCGTGCCGACGATGGCCGAGACTCCGTTGGCGCTCATGACCGTCACCATCCCCGAAGGGATGCCCGTGCCTATGGTCTTGGACCTGTCGGTGGTGTTCTTGGTCTCCACACCTGCGATGTCGTTGCCTGTATCGTAATTGTAGGCGGCCGCGGCCGTCAGGTACGACATGGCGTAGAACCTGGCCGTGCCCCTGTTGTCGGCCGAGCAGACGCTCGAAGTCGACCCCGAAGGCGTGTACGTGGTGAAGTAGACCGTCTTATTGAGGACGGGCGTCGGAGAGGTCGGACTCCGACTTGGCCGTGGTCTGCCCCTTGTCCTTGACCGCGTAGAGCCTGTCCACGACGCTCGTATCGACAGGGTGCTCCCTGTCCCCGGTGCCGAAGTACAGCATCTCGTAGCCTATCTCAAGGGTCACGGACGGCCTGTAGAACATCTTCCTGCCGGTGCTCGCGTCGGCACCGGGGTTGGACTGGAAGATGCGCCTGCCCGTCCAGTTGCCCGTAAGCTTGTCGCCGACGTCGAACCTCCAGATGTAGGCGCCGACGTCCGCGGCGTAGACCCTGTCCGCGTACCCGTTGCCGTCCACGTCGATGACCGAGAGCTGGGACGGGATGGACCTCGTGAGGCTCGAGTTCTGGGTAGTGGTGTATCCCCAGACCTTATAGCCGCTGTTCGTGAAGTACGGCGTGGAGCCTGAAAGCGTGGCTATCTCAACGGCGTAAACCCCCCGGCCTTTCGTGCTGGTGAGGGTGGGCTGGGCGTCCTCGGCCGTGTTGTCATAGCCCGCGCCGATAAAGGCCACTATCTTGGAGGTATCCACGCCGCTCACCTGGGTTAGTATCTTGGCCATCACGGGCTCTGACCAGCTTTCGCCAAGCTCGGAGTAGTCGGTGTTCGTCCCGGAAGGGCTAACCGTCGAGCTCAGCCGCCACATGTACCGCGGTGAGAACGGGTCAGAGACGTCGATCGCGTAGTAAAACCCCCCTCCCCTCCTCTCCCCGAACATGAGCACTACCTTGTCCCCGGCGGCGCTGTCGATAGTGCCGTCGTTGTTGGCGTCATAGGTGTAGGCTATAGGGGAAGAGTCGACGAAATAGCTGTGCGTCGTTCCGTGGAGGTACTGGAGGTTGGGCAGGAGGTCCTGCGGTATGAAGGACCAAAGCTCGCTCCCGTTGCAGTCCCTGAAGGCGTGGAGCATCCCGTCGTTGGCGCCGACGTATATCATGGTCTTGTTGATGTTGCAGTCGGTCTCCTGCGCCGTGGTGAACGAGGTGTAGTTGACCACGAGAGGCTTGGAGTGGAGTATGTCGCCAAATACCCACCCCCTCTTTTCCGCGGTTATCCCGTTGCCGTCGATATCGTACGAGTCATAGCCGTGGACGTAGTTCACAAGCTTGTCCTTCTCCGTTGCGTCCGCAACGTTGAGGAGCGTATAGGTTATCGCCGCGTTCGCGGTAGTGAACGCGTTGGTCGCGTCCGTCAATAACGTGCTCGTCCCGGTGTAGGTGTAGATGGACCGCGCCGTGGTCCTTGTGAGCAGTTGCGCCCCTACTCCTCCCTGGTCGACGTTGCCGCCGTCCGCGGCAGAGGACCAGTATGAGATCGCGTTGTCCACGATGCTGCCGTCCGCGTTCGTGGCGAGGTTGTTGTTCTTGTCAACTATCGCGTTCGTGTCGTTTATCCCGTACTTCTTGAGGTTGCCGTACCAGAACCCATCCGTCTGGGGCTTGAAAAACCCCATGTAGATGCGGCTCCCGCTGAAGGTCCTGTTCTCCGGGCTCACCGGAACGACCGGGGCCACGAACGAGGTATTGTCCTCTATTATCGTGGCGAGTATCTGCCTCAGGGATTCGCTCAACCCGGAGGTGGAAGACGCCGAATAATAATTCCCGCCTCCGTTGTTGGCCGTCTCCTGCAATAGCTTCTCGGCGGACGGATCCCCTGAGACTCCGAACCCGACCGTATGGGTTATCACGTTCTGCTTGCCTATGGTCTTGGCGTCGGCCCCGTCGGTAAGCAGGTCGGAGTCGTAGAGGTATTTGGCCACGTCATCGAGGTAGTCGGAGCCCTGATAGGCATAGCTCTTCGAAGGGTCGCCGGCGGGTTCGAAGCCGTCGGCGTCGCAATCGCCGTTGCTGCATATCGATTGCAATACCATATCCCTGTCCTCGGTGGACATGCCGTCGGTTATGAGGATGATATAGTTCTTCTGGCAACTGTATTCTATGGGAGTGGTGTATGTGATGCTGCCGTTGAAGGCCGTAGGGGCGCCCTTGTAATACCGCATAGCCTCGAAGAGCGTTTCCGCAAGGGGGGTCCATGTGGACGGAGTGATGTTGTTGACGGTGTTTACGAGCGCCGTCCGGTTGGTGGTCGTGCCTGAAAAAATGGCGTCCATGTTCTTTACGTACGCCTGGTAGCCGCTGTACCCGTAGGAATCCCCCACCCCGGCGATATGTCCGCCCTGCGATTGATTGAATATCATGAGGCCGAACTTGACGCCGCTCGTGGTATTCAAGAGGTTGGTCAGCACCTCTTTGGCGACGTCCATCTTCGCCCTGGTTCCGCCGGACTGGGTAAGCCAGTTTACATAGTTGCCGGTTGCAAAACTCGCCGTGACATAGCCGGAGCATGCCCCGGTGCTGCTTGCCAGCCTCCCCTGGTAGGTGCCGACTGTAAGGAGGGCGTTTTTTGCCGTGGTGCAGGTGATGGTGTTGACGTTGGAGATGTAGTTCTGCCATACCTTCTCCACCCCCCTCCACCTGTAAACGGTGTTCGAGGAGCACGGCTGGCCCTGGCAGCCGCTGGTCTGCGGGTATGTCGTAGCCGGGTTGTAAGGGTCGCCCATGATGATCGTATCGCTCATGGACCCGGAGTTATCGAGGATGATGAGGACGTTGGGCTGGATGGTAGAGGTGCTCACCCCGTATATCGAGGTGTCGCCCGGATACTGGTCGATGGCGTAAGAGACGGAGTTATGGCCCGCTATTACGCTTATGGCGAGCAGGATCGAATATAGAAGCTTACTATTATTTAGGAACGATTTTAGCATTGCCGGCCTCCACTTCCAGGTTAGAGTTGTTGCCACCAGTCCCCGTAACGTCTATGACGTAGTAATTCGCCTGATACTGCGTCACGTCCACGCCTGAGCCTCTCGGCGGATTGCCGTTGCCCACGTACTGGACGGTTCCGGCTACGTTGCTCGACCCCACCTGAAGGTTCACCCCGCCGACCGGCACGTTCACCGAATTTGTGGTGCCGGGGATGATCGAAGAGTATACATTGGAGTCGCCGTAGGCGTACTGCACGCCCCTTTCGGCGGCGTAGAACGCGTTCTGGCTGGAGCGGTAGTTCCTCGATATCTGCACCTCGGTGGTGGAGGTGGTGAATATCAGCGAGCCGAGCAGGCTCATCAGGAAGAGCATCACCAGCGCTAATACAAGGGCCACGCCCCTTTCGTTGTCCGCCAGTTTTTTGAAAGGTTGCCGAAAACCTCTGGATTCATTCAGGCTGCTCAAAAAGCTCCCGACCCACGCCACCTGGCGTGGGTGCCCCGGAGGCGTCGAGGAGCGAGGAATGAGCGTACTTTCTACGTACGCCGCAGTGATGAGCCGGGGCACCCGCACGAGCAGTGCGGGTCGGACAACAAAGCAGATGGACTTTTTCAGCAGCCTGATAATCTTCATGTCCTCACCTGTTCCTTATCTTGGCGACGGTGGTCAACTCCCTTGTCTTCTGCCCGCCCGAGAGCGCGGCCGTATCTACCGTCCGGCCCGTCAGGGTGAACCTTGCGGCCCTGACGGTGGAGAGGTCGGCCGGAGCGTCGACCTCTGCCGTGCTCCCGTCCTGTATGTACTTGACCTGAAAATTCTGGACGTTCGTCGCTAAGACGCTGCCGTCGTCCGCAACCCCGTTCAATATCCTCATAAGGCACGTCTGCCCCGCCGGACAGCTCGTCACCAGCGGGCCGCAACCCGCCGCAGGGCCGACGCAGAAGAGCAGCGTATTGGGGTACACCCCCCCTGTCCTCGATATAATGTACCCCTTCTTGAACAGTATGTTGGCTCCGCTCGCCGCCGGGGTCAGCGTGACGCTTGGGACGGTGTTGTCCACCGCCGCAACAGTGAACGTAGTATCGAGCGGCTGGTTCTTGTCCGGGATGTTCAATATCCTGACGACGTCCCCGGCTGTGAAGAGGTTGGCCTGGGACGCCGAGGCCACGGTAAAGGTTATGTTGGTGCCGGCCACGACGTTGGCCGTCACGTCGGCGTCTATGCGTCCCATCACCCCGCTTAACGAGGCGGTATTTATCGTCACCATGTCGGTTCCGCCAAGCCCGCCGTTGTCGCTGACGACGCTTATCGGGTTGGTGCCGCCGGCAACGCCCATACCGGACGACATCATGTCCCGCGCGACGGCATCGAGCGCGATCCTGATGTTCTGCTGGACGTCCACAACGTCTTCCTCGATGGTGGTGACCCTGTGCTGGGTGTTATACAGGGCGAAGATAGCCGCGGTTACTACGGCGAGCATGCCCATGGCTATCAGGAGCTCGACCAGGGTAAAGCCGCCTTTTTTTCGCATGGGTTGTAAGATCGACGCTAATTTCATATCCACGCTCTCTAATTATGATACTGATTGTTCAGGCGCGCCCCTGTTCAGGCCCGCCTAAATACGGTTCTTGTACGACGTGAGGGTCGTTGTCCTTCCGCCGCTCGTGACTGAAACGTCTATCATCGAAACGTTCACCACCGGGTTATTGACGGTGATGGAGTATGTGGCCGAATACGTCCTGCCCTGGACCGTCCTCGTGGTGGCGGCGGAGCCCGTGTCGAGGTCGTAGACCGCGTTCGCGGCGGCGGCGGCGAATATGACGTCGCCGCCGTCCTTGGCCAGGATCTCCTCCATGACCGAGTTGGCGACCGACGACTCGACCGTTACCATGTATGAAAAACTGTTGGACCTGATCCCTGTTGAAAACATCGAGGCCACGCCGAGCAGGCCTATGGAGAGTACCGTTATGGCTATGAGGAGCTCTACAAGCGTAAAACCCTTTTCTCTATCCGATATCTTCGGCATATTGTCCCGCCCTTTGGCGACTATCGATTCTTTACGGGTTGAAGCTCCCCGCAGCAAGCTGCGAGGAATCTTCGACATATAAGGAAGTATCTATTTCTATGCGCTCGCTATGCATGTTCAAACCGCGCCGGTTAGAAGCCGCTGCGCGTCTGACATTCTTAAGTCTGCAACAGCCGTGCCAAATGTTAACCATTTGATTTTTCAGTGTTTTCTGATTTGAACGGACGCACCCAGCTATATACTTTTTGCATAGTACGTACTTTTTTATCGGACGGGGCCACAAATAATGTAGGGGAAAAATTAGGTCTATGGAGAGGTTAGGGTACGCCTAAGTTTTCCGGCGGCCTGTTGCAAGCGTGGCACGAAGGATGTGGGTTGAAGCTCCCCGCTAGCCAAGCTGCGAGGAATCTTCGACATATAAGGAAGTATCTATTTCTATGCGCTCGCTTGACCCCGTAGCTTGGCTAGCGGGGAATGCGCTCGCTATGCATGTTCAATCCAGCTTATAGTCCTTTATCTTGTACAGGAGGGCCCTGTGGCTTATATCGAGGAGGGCGGCGGCCTTTGTCCTGTTGTTATTGGTCTTCTGGAGCGCCTTCTTTATAAGCTCCCTTTCAACCGCCTCATGGGCCTTTTTCACTGACAGGAGGTCTTCCGGCAGAATGGCCGATAGGCCGGGCCGCCCCTCGGCCGTTATTGGAAGGGACTCTTCCCTGATGGCAGGGCCCTCTTCGAGTATCATGGCCCGCTCTATGACGTTTTCAAGCTCGCGGATGTTGCCGGGCCACTGGTAATTTTGAAGCGCGACAAAGGCCCCGTGCGAGAGCGTCTTTACGGGCTTGCCGAACTTCACGGCGAATTTTTCGATAAAATGCGCGGCGAGCGCCGGAATATCCCCGGTTCTCTCGCGCAGAGGGGGCAACTTTATCTCTATGACGTTCAGGCGGTAGTAGAGGTCTTCCCTGAACCTGTTGTTCCTTATCTCTTCCTTCAGGTCCTTTATGGTGGCCGCCACGACGCGCGTGTCGATCTTTACCGGCTTCGTGTCCCCGACCCTCCTTAC
>JACRNN010000070.1 GCA_016234955.1 Deltaproteobacteria bacterium
CCAGACCTTCATATGCACCCCCTTCCCCGGCTCCCCCATATATGACACCTGCAGGGAGAGCGGGCTTGTAGAGGCGGATTACTTCGACGAGCTTGAAAAGCGCGAGAAGGAAAAGGGCGTGCGCGTCTACACCGACACGCTCCCTCACGACCTTGTGGTGGAGACGCTCAAAGAGTTGGATTTCATGGGCATCAAAAAGGTAAGCATCAAGGACAGGCTTGTCTGGGTGCTATACCATCTGGCCAAGGCAGACCGTGACGCATCCCACCGCGACAGATTCTACATCTTCAAGAGACTCATCTTCTACTTCACATCTCTGGTCAGGCCTTCTTCGGGCGCGGACTCGAAAAAGGCCTGACACCATCCAGACGCTTTGACCCGGCCCCTTCACGAAGATGCATCGCGAGCGTATTCCCTATCCGTACGTCTTTGATATGTCGCTTCATGACAACGCATCGAGAGCCCGTGGCCGGCGGCATGATTGGCGCGGTAAAGCGGACGAAGCGAAGCCGGCCGTTTTGCTTTTGCAGGCCGCTGGAAGACTCAACGGGCGCCATTGCGGGCTGAGCGAAGCAATCTCACCTTTGAGTAAATAAACCGGTTAGGGATTGCCAAGCCATAAGGAGTTTAAAAGAGGGCCGGCAAATACACCGGCATACCCTTTGCCGTAAAGGAGGATGTATATGCACAAGCGTGTCGTAATCCTCGGCGCCGGCCCGGCGGGCCTGAGCGCCGGATGGAAGTTAGCGGAAAAAGGCTGCAAGGTGGAGGTGCTGGAGCTCGACTCACGGGTGGGAGGCCTCTGCAAGAGTTATTACTACAAGGACTATACGTTCGACCTCGGCGGGCACAGGTTCATCAGCAAGGACCCGGAGCTTGTCAACGACATACAGGAGCTGATGGGCCCGGAGCTCTACGTAAGCCCGCGCAAGAGCGTGGTGAGGCTCAAGGGCAAATACTTCTATTACCCGCTGGCCGGCAAGGACCTCATATCCAAGATGAACCCGCTGACCTCGGCCAAGTGCTTCGCCGACTACCTCTACGTCTCCACGAAGAACAGGCTCGTCAGCCCGAAAGAGGTCTCGCTCGAGGATTGGGTCGTGAACAGGTTCGGCAGGGGGCTCTATGACATATACTTCGGGCCGTATTCGGAAAAGCTCTGGGGCATCCCACCGTCGAAGATCTCAAAGGACTGGGCGGCGCAGAGGATTTCGCTACTGAACCTGTGGGACGTCTTTTTAAGGCTTCTCGGGAAAAAGAGCAACGCGCCCAAGACCTATGCCACGCGGTTCTACTACCCGTTAAAGGGCGGGATAGGCAGGATGTGCGACAGGATGGCCGAAAGGATAACCTCGAACGGGGGGTCCATACTCCTGAACGCCGCCGTGACCGGGGTGAAGATGAACGGCAAGGGCATCGAAGAGGTCTCATACAGGCAGGACGGCAGGGAGAAGACCATCACCGGGGACGTCTTCATCTCCACGATACCTTTGCCGGAGTTCGTCAGGTCGATAGAGCCCGCGGTGGGAAGGCGGTACGTAGAGGTGGCGGACTCCATGAAGTTCAGGAGCATCAGGTTCCTCAATATCCTAATAGACAAGGAGCGCATAAGCGAGAACACGTGGATATATGTCCCGGAGGGCAAGTTCAAGGTCATGAGGATACAGGAGCCGAAGAACTGGAGCCCCAACAACGCGCCGCCCGGGAAGACCTCCCTCATCCTCGAGATAGCCTGCAACCTCGGCGACGAGATATGGAACGCGGACGAGGACGGGCTCGCCAGGCATTGCTGCGACGAGCTCAGGCAGCTCGGGCTGCTGAACGGCGAGAAGATAAACCATAAGTTCACAACGAGGGTCGCCCACGCCTACCCGATATATACCCTCGATTACCATAAGAAGGTGAACACGATATACGAGATCTTCGACGGCGCGAAGAACCTCATCCCCATAGGCCGCCAGGGGCTCTACCGCTACAACAACATGGACCACAGCATAAAGATGGGCTTTCTCGCGGCCCGGCACATTACCGACGGGCTGCCAAAGGAGGAGATATTCAAGATAGCGAGCGAAGAAGAGGCGTTCGAGGCGGACGAGGACGGAAAGGGCAAAAGTCAGCCCGGCCGGCGGGTCGGAGGGTAGAGTGGAGGGATGGAGTGAATGAGGGAGTGCGGAGAAGTGGGGGAAGAGGCGGCGTGGAGAGAAGAGAGGTGGGGGGAGATTTGGCGATGGGATGGGTTGAAAATGCACAGCGAGCCGGTCCGCGGCCTGGGATTTTTGAGCAGCCTGTCAGGACGGGACACAGCAAGGAGAGAGGTCTTGGACCGACAAAACAATACGGAGGAATAATAGATGAAGATCAGCATAATAAGCCCGAACTTTTCAAGCGATGTCTCTGTCGTCGACATAGGCATGACCTATCTGGCCACCTACATCAACGAAAGGACGGTCCATAAGGCGAACATCGTCGACTTCACATACCACAGGGGGGACTGGCAGAAGCACTTGAAAAAGAACATGGAGGCGTTCAACCCTGACGTCATAGGCATATCAACGGTATCCATGTTCATGCAGTACACTAAGAAGATAGCCAGGGAGATAAAGGAGAAGTACAAGCTCCCGATAATCCTCGGCGGCTACCACCCGACGCTCTGCCCCGAGGACGCCATCACCCCCGAGGAGGTCGACGCGATATGCATCGGCGACGGGG
Source organism: Deltaproteobacteria bacterium (assembly GCA_016234955.1). Taxonomy (GTDB): domain Bacteria; phylum Desulfobacterota; class GWC2-55-46; order GWC2-55-46; family GWC2-55-46; genus JACRLF01. The sequence continues at coordinate 2,710 of JACRNN010000070.1, forward strand.
AGTACGTGGTGAGCGAATACCTCGACGCGCTCCGCGGCAAGGGCGGCATGGAGGGTATTAAGGGCCTCTGGTACAAGGAGCACGGCGCGGTCCGCAAAAATCAGCTCCGCGAGCTGATCCAGGACGTGGACAGCCTCCCCATACCGAATTACGACCTCTGGGAAGACCTCGACAAGTTCATATTCTACAACGGGGTCATCTATTTCATAGGCACGAGGGGGTGCCCGTTCCCGTGCACCTACTGCTCGGAGTTCCCGATGAGGGACGCGGTGCCGGGAAAGCACTTCAGGGTCAGGAACCCGAGGGAGTACGCCAGGGAGATGAAGCAGCAGTGGGAGAAGTACAGGGGCATGGGGATGAAGGTCGCCCACACCTTCGACCCGGTCTTTACGATAAACAAGGACTGGGTGAGGGACTTCTGCGACGAGTACATAAAGATAGGACTGTCAAAGGAGCTGCCGTTCTCCTGCTTTACGAGGGCCGATACCATAGACGAGGAGAAGATAGAGATGCTGGCGAAGGCGAACCTCAAGGTGGCCAGGGTAGGGATAGAGGCCGGCAACGAGCGGATAAGGAAAGAGGTCTATGAGAAGAACATCCCCACGGAGCAGTACCGCAAGGTCTTCAAGCTCCTCCATGACAAGGGCATAGCCGTTACCGGTTACAACATACTCGGAGGCCCCGGCGAGACGATAGATACGATGCGCGAGACATTCAACCTCGTAAAGGAGTTGAAGGTCGACAGGCCCATATTCTTCACCTACAGGCCTCTGCCGAAGACAAAGGGCGCCCAGCAGGTCGTCGAACTCGGCGGCAAGATAGACAGCAAGATGTGGGAGAAGATAGACAGCCTCCACCAGCTCTCGAACGTCTATACCCAATCCCTCACGCCCCGGCAGATAATGTGGTTCAGGCGCAGGTGCCTCTTCTACTTCATGACCAGGCGCACGCTCAAGCTCATCAAGGAGCAGAAGCTGTCGTTCTTCTCCAACTTCGCCAAATACCTCGTCAAAGGCGTGCGCGACGGCATCCACCCCCAGTACGTGGTCGGTTACTTTTTCGTCAGCGGAGGCAAGAACGTAATCTCATAACGGTCGATATGTAAGGAAACAATTTCTATTCGCTCGCTTGACCCCGCAGCAAGGCTCGCGGGGAATGCGCTCGCTATGCATATTCACGGGGCGGGCCGTTTTGAGAGCGGAGGGCCGCAGACGTTCACTCTCCTGCAATGCACGGCGGGCGCGTTGCCCGCAGGTTTGGCTCATGGGAGCTTCAATCATTCCAATATGGATATACGTATATGCTAAAAGAGAAGATAAAACTGCTGAAGTCGGTCATCAGGAAAGACTCCCCGTTATATGTCCAGTTCGCCGTAAGCAAGAGGTGCGACCTTAAATGCAGGATGTGTCAGGCCGTGGAGTCGAGGAAGCACGAGCGCGAGCTTGCGTTGCCGGAGATAGAGAGGCTCGCGGATATCCTCGCCGAGCTCAATACGGGGGTTCTCGTCCTTACCGGCGGGGAGCCTCTCCTGAGGAAAGACCTCCCGGAGATAGTGGAGGCCTTCACCAAAAGGGGCATAAGCGCGAGGCTGCAGACAAACGCCACGCTCGCCACCGACAGGAGGGTCGAGGCCCTCGTCGCGGCCGGGCTCAAGGAGGTCACCGTCTCGCTCGATACCCTCGACCCCGAGAAGCAGGACTATATCAACAACAGCGAAGGCTCCTGGATGAGGATCATAAGGGGCCTGTCCGTCTTTTCAAGGCACCTCCCTCAGAAGGGCAATATGTCGGGGATAAACATAGTCGTCTCAAGGCGCAACCTGACCGAGATACCAAGGCTTATAAGGTTCACCACCGCCATCGGCTTTTACGCGTCCCTGATACCGGTCCACCTCTCCGGCAACGGCGCCGCCGACAGGGACCCGGATTTCATAGTCAGGACGAACTCGCCGGGGTTCGCCTTCGCGCGCGAGGAGTTCCCCGCCATAGACTCGGTCTACGACGCGGTCATAAAGATGAAGAAGGAAGGGTACCTCGTCTACAACTCATACAGGTTCCTGAGGGAGACGCCGGACTTCCTGAAGCACAGTAAGATACACTGGAAGTGCGACAGTCCCACGCTCTACTTCTCGATAAGCCCCGAGGGGAAGTTCCTCCCGTGCGTTGATATCAAGACGGACAGGTCGGTCTTCAGCCCCGGGTTTATCGACCTCTACAGGTCGGATGAGTTCGTGGGCGAGATACGGGATATAGTCAGGAAGTGCAAGGGGTGCATGTACGCGTGCTGGCCTGAGATAACCTATCTCTGCAGGGACCCGTTCGTCTTTTCAGAGCGGATGCTGATGGGGATCAAGGCGGGCAGGTTTGAGAGGAGGCCGATGACCAGGGAAGAGATGCTGGATCTGGCCAGGGAGATAGGGAACAGTGCGTGAGAAAGCCGGCGATGTGAGGTCTTTTCTCGACAGCAGGTGGATGCCCTTAGCCGTCATCGCGGCGGCCCTGCTGCTCCTGACCGGCAGATACCTGCTCTACGGGGTTCCGCACGAATACCTCACGGGCGAGTACAAGGGCACCTTCGAGGGCGACTACGACTTCACCCTGGAGCTTGTCCGGTCGGCAAGGGAGTGGGGCAGGCTCCCGCTCTGGAGCGCGACCTATTCAGGCCCAATAGCGGTATTCGCGTCCAACTTCCACGTCTTTGAACAGGCGCTTCTCTACCCGTTGACCCGCAACCTGGCCCTCTCGATAAAGATACTACAGGCGGCCCAGCTCCTCGTGGCCGGCCTCGGCATGTACTGCCTCTCCCGCTATCTCTGGAAGGACAGGGCGGCGGCGGCGTTCTCGGCCCTGCTCTACATGTTCACGCCTTTTTATATCGGCCACCTCCTGAGCTACCTCCATTATACGGGGGTATATCTGCTCGCCCCGTTCGTCTATCTCCTGATACTGAAGGCCGTCAGGGAACGGAGTCTCTATCATGCCTTTTTTTTGAGCCTCGTCGCCGCGTACTCGCTGCTCGCCCACCCTCAGAACGTCTTCATAGGCGGGATATTCTACGGTCTCTTCTTCGCCCTCGTATTCGCGCACGGGGCCTTCGAGAGCGCGAGGGAAGGCGATCTCAGGGTGTTCCTTAAAAAGATCGTCTCCATGGCGGCCCTTACGGCAACGGTCGTATTCCTGCTTTCGGCCTTTATAACCATACCGACGCTCATCGACAACTACCCGTATCTGAGGACGTCGTGGGTGAAGGGGGCCGGGGCGCTCGTGAAGGTCGACACCGGCCATATAGGCTCGCACTCGGAATCGTTCCTCGCTTCCGTAACGCTCCAGCACTGGCCGTGGCTTGAGGCCCCGCTCAAGGGCGGCGAATACCCACCGTGGGGGTATATGGCGGTATACATGATGCCGTTCGTGCTCGCTTCGCTCTCGCTCCTCCTGGAGTTCAACTGGGTCACGTTCGTGTTCGTCTTCATGACACTCTTATCCGTCCAGATAGCCCGCGGCATCCACGGACAACCGGACCTTTTTTCCCTGGCCTCGAAATACATACCCTTCTTCGGCATGTCAAGGACCCCGTACGCGTATATTAACAGCTCGATACTCGTATTCTGCCTCCTGTCCTCCGTCTCCTTCGCCTGGCTCTCCGCCAGGTTCTCGGATGCGCTTTTTAGAGCGGGAAAAACAATGGGCGGGACAGGCGCGAGGTGGCTCCTCCTGCTGGCCCTCATAGCGCCGTACCTCGTTGCCGCGAGGTATTACGGGAACTACTACAACTGGACCTTCATATCGGCGAGAGAGCCGGAGTACCTCTCAAAGGTCTGGAAGTGGATGGACGCGAACAACGGCTCCGGGGGCAGGGTCATAGAGACCTGCGGCATACCGACGGCCATGATCCTCGGGCAGAGGATGCTCCCGAACCAGGTGGACCTCCTGGAGAGGTACCACAGGAAGGAGTACCTCGGGAGGTATCTCGCGCTCTTCGGCTTCAGATACGTGATAACCCCGTCCCTCCATTCCCAGAGGCACCGCACGTTCGATAAGAAGGGCTACATGGTCCCCTCGGTCTTCGACAGGGGGGAGAGCATGGAGGAGTATTACTCCGCGCTCACCACCGAATATTACCACATCTACCAGAGGCTCAAGGACGACCCCGGCTTCACACTCCATACGGCCGGCACAAGGGACGTGGCGATATTCGAGAACAGGAGCGCCTTCCCGGACTACGAGATATACCAGGCGCGTCCCGTGATGGTGCTCGGCGGGACCGAGGGCTACGACCTCATGAGCCTCGACAGGTACTCGGAAAAGGGCTTGAGGGTGGCCCCGGTCTTCATCGCGCAATCCGGGAACCTTAAAATGCTCAACGAGATAAAGGGCGCCTCAGGCGACCTCGTCCTCCACGACACCGACGGCCTCGATATGTTCATGCTCCTTGGGAAGCAGGGTTTGATAACGTTCCAGCCGGCGCCGAAAGACCCGCACAACTGGAGTCTCGCCATCAATTCCTACGGCATCCAGCAGCCGTTCCCGCAACAGGACCACTCGATAGGGAACTCGCTGGACGGCGAGATGACGTTTGCCGATTACGCGGTCACATCGAGGACCAGAGGGAGTTCGCTTGAAGGACGATTCACGATAAAAGATACAGGCCCCTACAGGGTGTTGCTCAGGGCCTACGGCGGCAAGGAGAACGCGAACCTCTCCTGGTCGATCGACGGCAGGATAAAGGGCACGGCGGACAACTCGGCCCGCCCGGGTTTTGCGTGGGTCGGTCTCTGGGAGGGGGAGTTGAGGGCGGGGGCGCACAGGATAGAGATAATCGTGGCCGACGACAAGCCGGTATCCATAGACTCGATAGCGATAGGCAACCCGGAGCTGATAGATATGGGCGCGGCCACCTCGCTCGCCGGGTTCAGCGAGGACTCGATAACATATATCATCAATTACAGGAAGTTCCTGCTCAACGGCAAAATGGCGTCAACGCGCTTCACCTCCGGCTCCGGCGGCGCATATACCCCGGCGATAAGGCTCGGCAGGTTCCGCCCAATCGACGGCAACGGGGCTGTCAGGGTCTTTCTGGACGGGAAGCGGGCCGGGGAGATACCATATTCCGAGCTTACAGGCACGGCGCGGGAGTACCGCCTCCGGGAGATTCTGTTGTCTCCGGGCGAGCACACCGTCAGGCTCGAAGGGCTGGAAAACGGCCTCTACTTCGACCTCTTTGCGTTGGAGGGGCGGGCAGGAGCGCCTATGGCGGGCGGGGGATTGAGGTACGAAAAGACGGGCCCTTCCTCATACCTCTTCGAGGTCCCGGCCGACGGGCCCCGGTTCGTGGTATTCAACGAAACCAACTACCCGGGATGGAAGATGGACATAGACGGTGTAAAGTCCACGCCCGTCATCACGAACATGTTCATGAACGGTTTTATCCTGCCGGACGGCGCACCCGCGCCCGGGGCTACGGCGCGCGTATATTACGCGAACCGCGCGCAGATATTCGGGGTGGCGGTCTCTATTGCTACCTTCTTTACGGTAGTGGTTTCCATAGTGGTCCTGGGCCGTAGGAAAAAGGGATGAACCGCTCATTTGCTTGACAGAGGGGAAAAGGTTGTTAAAATAACCGTAGCTCGACCTTATGGGGACAGTCAGCGAAGGATACGCGCTGTATTGTTTTTTCATCATCCTCACCATGATACGCCGTCAAACAGATGATAAAGACAAAGTCCATCTATAGCCAGAGGTCCGAAGACGACGGCGTCAGGGTGCTTGTCACGAGGTACTGGCCGAGGGGGGTTAAAAAAGACGCCATAGACCGCTGGTTCAGGGACTTAGGCCCCACCCCCGAGCTTATCAAGCTCTGGAAGTCCGGCGGGATTGCCTGGGAGGGCTTCAGGAAGGAGTACCTCGACGAGTACCGCTCCCTTGATAAGAGCGCTCTGTTTGAAGAGCTCAAGGATTTTATCAAGTGCGCCGTTGAGGGCGCGGGGAGCGGTGGGAAAGGGACGGTGGTGGGGCGGGGCGTGGGGACGCGGACGGGTAGGGGGGATAACGGGGGGAGGGTTGCGGCGGGGGAGGGGTGTGACGTGACGCTCCTATGCACATGCAGGATGGACGAGAGGTGCCACAGGGATATACTGAAGGAGTTGATTGAGACACCCGGCTAATGTGTGCAAATAACGTCCATCTCGGAATACGTTATTCCAATCGTCACTTAATTAGAAATAAATTCCACGTTTCCGGTTTGATGACGCCAAGAGCTATGATAAGAAACAGCATAGGCAGATCGAGAAAATGTGTAAACGTCGGCACGAGCCGGCCCCTTTCCGTTCCGAGCCGCGCAGTGAACTGTCCCGCACTCAACGTTTCGCGGGCGAGGCGGCGCAGCCGCATGAAGTAAAGGCGAGTGACCGTATTGCCTTCTATGAATTCGAAGGCGAACAACGCCGCCATGCCAGCCAGCCAGGACACATTCAAAAAATCCCATCCTCCGTAGAACCTGACTGTCATCCACGCGCCCGAGAAAAGCAGAATCAATGCGCCGGGGACCACTACCCCATCGTAGAATATGGCGATGTTGCGGGTTGCCTCGGCGAAAAGGCTCGGATCGCGCAATTGCCTGGATCGGAGGTCTGACACCCAGACACCGATAAGCCCGCCGCCAATCAGAACAGCGCCAAGAACGTGGACGAATTTCAAAAGTGTATAGGTCATCTTTTATTAATCCATGATGGCGCCAGTCTCTTGTTTATACTCTCCAGGGTACGCAGTGTTAACCGTAAATCTTCAGCGGAAAGACCTTCCGCCAGATGTGCGGCCCATTCCGCCTGGAGCAAATCCGCGGCCGCATATGTTCGCTTACCCACCTTGGAGAGCGCATAGAGCGGTGATCGCTCGTTATTCGGGTTCCGGCGTTGTTCGAGCAACCCCTCTGCCAAGAGGGCGTTGAGCTGCTTCTGAACGCCCTGCCGTGTTATGCCCATAGCGGCCCCGATCCGAGGTGCGGTCAAGGGTGCGCCTGCGAGAGCAACGGCACCGACAACCTGCCATCTCGCGCTTGTGAGCTGGAGAGGTTTAACCAGCCTATCACCCGCTTCGAGCAGACGCCCATTGACTCGGAAGATAGTGAGAATGACCTGGGTAAGGATTTCGGCTTCTTTATTCCTCATGGGTCTGAGAGCAATATGTGTTTCACGATATTAATAGTGTACAATATTGACAACTGGTTGTCAATATTGATGAAATAACAAACCCCGGCTCGTTACGCCGGGGTTTGTTTGTTGACTGCCTTCAGAGATGGGGTGGACGTCTTTCTTGCCACTTTACCGCTCTGGTTCCTTATCCGTTTCAGGCCGTCTTCTTCTCAACCTTCTCCTCACCGCTCGCTATCTCGATCTTCACCTTCTTCGGAAGGGCCTCCACCTTTGCCGGCATCGTCAACTCAAGCACGCCGTTCCTGTAAGTGGCATGGACCTCATCGGTCTTTACGCCCTCAGGAAGGGTGATCGTCCTCTCGAAAGAGCCGTAAGCGGCCTCATGGAACATGTACCCCTCTTTCTTCTTCTCCCACTCGGCCTTCCTCTCGCCCTTTACCGTGAGCAGGTTGCCTGCTATCGAGACGTCCACGTCCTTGGGGTCTACGCCCGGCAGGTCAGCGTGCACCACGAACTTCCCGTCCCTCATGTAGCACTCAACGGCAGGATACCACTCCCCTTTGAACTCTCTGCCGAGCCTGAATATGCCGGTGGGCAATGTCCCGAAAACCCTTCTGAACAACTCGTCCATCTCTCTCTGAACGTTTGAAAGCTCCCTTGCAGGATCCCATTTCTTCAACTCGAACATATAACTCACCTCCTTCTTCGTTTCCACCTCATCCCACGGTTTTTCTTCAATCTACCTGATTAAATTATATGCCCGTACTTCAGGTTTGTCAAGACGGCCCGGATCAGGGAATGCCCCCTGTGAAATTAAAAAAAATATGAGAAAAATCAATGGGTTATAATCGGATTTAAGATGGATGAAGGGCGCGATGCCAGGGGGTGCCGCAGGGGTCTTTAAAATTCCCCTGGGCCAGGGTTTAAGGGGATTTCATTTCATTGAAGCCTTTTGCAGGTTCAGGTTTGTAGCCTGAACCTTGAAATTCCATCTGGCAACCACGAATTATTCTTTGTGGCGGCAGGAGTTCCCTCCTGCCGCCTTATTGAAGCAGAGGCGCGAGCCGCCGTCAGGAGGAAACTCCCGACGGCACCGTAATCTATTTCTATTCGCTCGCTTGACCCCGCGGCTTGGGGCTGGGCCTCGCGCTCGCTATGCATCTTCATTCGGCGAGGCTGACCTTATTCCTGCCGGTCTGCTTGGATGCGTACATGGCGGAGTCGGCCTTCTTTATCAGGGCGTCCCGTACTTCATTGACACCGGCCGCCCTGTTGTTTGCGGGGCCGGAATTGGCCCTGATGGAGGCCACACCTATGCTGCAGGTAATCTGCCCCTTTATGTTGAGGGCCTTTTCACCTCCGGGGTACCGGTGCTTCCTGTGCTTAAGGAAAATAAACCGCTCTATGGATATCCTTAAATCTTCGGCGTATCCGGCGGCTTCCTTCATGCCGGTGTCCGGAAGGATTACGACGAATTCGTCCCCGCCGTACCTTATGGCCGCGGAGTTCCTTATCGTAAGGCTATCAAGGAGGATGGACCCGGCTTCGGTGAGGACCTGGCTTCCGGCCAGGTGGCCGTGGACGTCGTTCACCTCCTTGAAATTGTCGAGGTCCAGAAAGATGAGGGAGAGGTCTGAGCCCCGCTTCAGGGCCCGGGCGACATCCTTGGTGAGACGGCCGTAAAGGAACCTGTCGTTGTAGAGCCCGGTGAGGTTGTCCTTGATGGAGAGCTCGCCGAACCTCTTTGCGTCGAGGGAGTTCTGTATCAGGGTGGAGGTATACTCGGCGAAGAGCTTGAGGAGCGTGAGGTCGTCCCCCGTATAGTCCGACCCGTCGACCCTGTTCAACAGCTCTATGACCCCTATCGTGGTCTTTTTTATCCGTATGGGGGCGCAGATAATCGATTTTGTCACGAAGTTGGTCTTCTTGTCTATGACCGGGTAGAAGTTTACGTCGTCCTTCGCCTTTCTGCTTATATACGGCCTGCCGGTGGTGTACGTCTGGCCGGCTATGCCGAGCGCGGCCGGCAGATACGTGCCGATGAGGAATGACGAACCCTTGCCGAAACATGAGACGAAGTAGAGGACCCCGGGTTTCTGCCTGTTCTGGTTCAACACGGGGTCGTCCAGGAGTATCGAGCCCGATTCGGAGGGGACGAACTTTCCGGCGAGGGTGAGTATCTCCTTGAGCATGGCCTTAAGGTCTATGTTCTCAGGCCTGTACTCGTCCCTCCTTTTGCGCTCGAGTATCTTGTCGAGTATCTGTTTCGGTGCTATGTTTATGCGCATATGTCGGTCGAGTCCCATGAGCGGAGAAGAACGCTGAAAAATAATGAACATGCATAGCGCGCGCCCAATATGTCGAAGATTCCCCGCGGCTTGGGGCAGGGGAGCTTCAACCGCACCGCGTGCCAGGCAACCGGGTATCCGAAGGAAATATTAAAACCCTCCGCGGCGAGCCGACGGCCGGGGGGCGCTTTGGCGCCATGCATCGGCAACTGGTATTTTAATAAAAAAAACCACGAAATACAAGAAGTTCAGGTTTTTTTGTGGAAGGGGGTTGTGAATACCCCGCGCTCCCGGCGCGGGGTATTCACAGTATTTTTCTTGACACAATGCATACATCCTGTTAAATTGCATACCAACCGGTAGGTATGATTGATTTATGAAAACCACAAAAGAAACTCCTAAGACAAAAGAGCAGTTGCTTCAGGCGTCATCGGAATTGATGCTTGCAAAGGGCTTTACCGCCACCTCCATAGACGAGATATGTGAAAAGGCGGGTGTTACCAAGGGAGGCCTCTTCCATTATTTCGAGAGTAAAGAGGATTTGGGGAGGGCCGTCCTTGAATATTTCTGGCAGTCTCAGATGCGGATGATTAATGAGATGCCTTTCAACGCCATGAAAGACCCTCTTAAGCGTCTGCATGGATTTCTCGACTCCTTCGCGGCTATGGCGAAAAATCCTCAAATCCGGAAGAGTTGCCTGATCGGCAACTTCGCTCAGGAGCTTTCCGCTACTCATCCGAAAATACGGACAGACTGTGATGAGAAACTTTCAAAATTCGCCGATATGCTCAAACAAATCCTTGATGATGTTAAGGGAAAGTATGCTGTCAGGTCATCCATCGATACGAAAAGTCTGGCGGAGCACTTCGTCGCCCTGTTTCAAGGATCATTGATTTTGGCAAAGGCAAAGAATGATACAAAGGTAATCGAAGCGAGCATCCGGCATTTCAGAAGTTATTTAGAGACTTTATTCAAAAAGAGCGGGAAATCAGTAGGGAAAAAGGGGTGAAACAGTTTGAAGATGCATGGCGGGCGCGAGGCCCGCAGCTTGACTATCGGAGTCAAGCGAGCGAGTAGAAATAGATACTCCCTTTGATGAACGGCGCGGACCATTGCGAAAGAAAAAGAAGGAGGAAGTCATGATTATAGTAACTGGATCTACAGGAACGATAGGGAGCGAAGTTGTAAAGCAGTTCGTTGATGGGCATCACAAGGTGCGTGCCCTGGTGCGTGACCGGGCGAAGGCCGCATGGCCAAGCAAGGCCGTCGAGGTCGTGGTTGGGGACCTCTCGAAGCCTGAGACGCTCGGAGCGGCGTTCGACGGCGTGGACAAGGCCTTCATCCTCTCGAACGGCCCCGAGCTCGCGAAACTGGAAGCCAACGCCTTTGATGCGGCGAAGAAAGCGGGCGTCAAGCATATCGTCAAGCTCTCCGGCAGACATATCGATGCCGATTTCATGGCCGGGACTGGCCTCGTGCGGTGGCACGGCGAGAGCGAGAGGCGTCTGCGCACTCTCGGAATCGCCTGGACGATCTTGAGGCCAGGATTCTTTGCCTCGAACGTGCTGATGTTTGGAGTCAAGGAGAGGGGTGCTCTTTTTCTGCCGGCGGGCGATGGAAAGGACACGCCCACGGATCCGCGCGACATTGCCGCCGTGGCGGTAAAGGCGCTCACGACACCCGGTCACGAGGGAAAGATCTATGAGCTCACCGGCCCGGAGTTTCTGAGCTACGCCGAGATGATGCAGAAAATGGCGGCGGCGATCGGCAAACCGCTGAAATACGTGGACGTGCCGGAAGCGACGGCGCGCGAGGGGATGCTGGCCACTGGTCTTCCGCCTGCCCAGGCTGACTCGCTGATGAGTTACTTCGCGGGGGTCAAGGCAGGGAAAATATACCCCCCTACGCCGACGGTCGCTGACGTGCTCGGCCGCCCGGCGCGCACGTTCGACGAGTGGCTCCGCGACAACGCCGCGGCGCTGAAGTAAGCCGCCTGAAATAGAGACGCAACAAGGAGGAAACTACCGGTTTGAAAATTCAAATCTCAATACTTTTCTTCCGCCCACTTGAATTCACGAAAGGCGTCTGATATGAAAAATTCCATGAACGATTCTCTGCATGGCAAAGTAGCCCTCATCACCGGCGGCACCACCGGCATCGGTCTCGCCACGGCCCGCGTCCTTCACGCCCAATGCTTCGCGGTTCTAGTCACCGGCCAGAACCCCTCCACCCTCGCCGGCGCGGTCGCTTTCCTCGCCTCCTCGGCGGCGAACTACATCAACGGGACAAACATTGTCGTCGATGGCGGGTTAGCCGCGACATGAGAGGCTTTAAGGGGCAAGATGATGATAAAGAAAGTGGCAAAGGGTCTCTGCAAATGTAAAGGCTCATGTCAAAAACAGGGATGAGTGATTAGTGGGCAGCAAAAAACTAATTTATACAGGAGGGGGTAAACATTATGAAGAACAAAAAAAATGCAATCAATTGGTTTGAAATTCCGGTGAAAAATTTCGATAGAGGAAAGAAGTTTTACAGCTCAATTCTCGATGCGGAAATCAATGAGATGCCGCATCCTCAATTGACTCAATTGAAATTTGGGATATTGCCGTTTGATATGAATATGGAAAACTGCGGCGTTGGCGGCGCCATCGTTCAAGGCGAGGGCTATGAACCGTCCGATAAGGGGTCTCTGATCTACCTGAATGGCGGCGATGATCTCAGCATAGTTCTTTCAAAGGTGGAGAAGGCGGGTGGAAAAATTTTATTGCCCAAAACCTCCATAGGTCAAAACGGATTTATGGCGCACTTCCTTGACACCGAAGGCAACAAGGTAGCATTACACTCGATGAAGTAAGGCGCAAGGCAAACCCGGGAGCGTCTCCCGGGTTTGCCTTGAATCTAAAACTCAATGACATTTGGAAGAAGGGTCATTATGATCAGCAAAGAGACATTCCAGTTTTTAAAAGAACTCAGGAATAACAACAACCGTGACTGGTTCAATGCCAACAGGGAAAGATATCAAACCGCCAATGCCGAGTTTGAAGATTTTGTAAATATAGCGATTGCGGGCGTCTCACGGTTCGATAAGGGCATCGCATGGGTTACGGCAAAAGATTGTATATTCCGTATTTATCGCGATGTCAGATTTTCGAAAGACAAAGCGCCATACAAAACGCATCTCGGGGCGTGGATTGTGAAAGGCGGAAGGAAATCGCACGCTGAGGCAGGGTATTATATTCACATTGAGCCTGACAAAAGCATTCTGGCCGGAGGCGCCCATATGCCGCCTCCCGATTGGCTGAGAGCCATCCGCGGCGAAATTCATAATAACGGAAAAGAATTCAAAAAAATCATAGGCAGCGATGCCTTCAAAGAATATTTCAAGGAGATAGAAGGCGAAAAATTACAACGACCGCCACAGGGCTACGATGCCGGCCATCCCGATATCGAATTATTGAAACAAAAAAGCTACCTCGCGGTCCACAAAGTAAACGACAATGACGTAATGTCAGGCGATTTCGCAGAGCGTTGCAAAGAGGTATTCAAAGCTCTTTGTCCGTTTAATCAATTCTTGAATCAGGCAATACCATGATTTTTTTTGAAAACACCGGAGAAGTGTCGCCGATGGAAGTTGAGGAAGGCGCAAAGACCGCTGTCAGGCTTGAGACTCTTGGTCAGGACGGGCCAACCGGCAAATTTTTTCATTTTGACGATGAGGTTCCGTGGTAGAAAAATAAACCGTCGGCAACTTACAGGTCAGATTCCCTCGAAAAGGAGAAAAAATGGATACATTCGATGCTATCGCGCAACGGCGCGCCGTAAAGCATTACGACCCCGATCATCGCATGAGCGAGGCGGAGATGGAACGCCTGCTGTCGGCCGCTCTTCTCTCGCCCACCGCATTCAACATCCAGAACTGGCGCTTTGTAGTGGTGCGCGACGCGGGACTTCGCCGCCAAATTCGCGCCGCGGCCTGGGACCAGGCGCAGGTAACGGACGCTTCTCTGTTCATCGTTCTATGCGCCGACCTGAAGTCGTGGGAAAAAGGGCCTGAGCGATACTGGCGCAATGCTCCCGCCGAGGTGAGTAATTTTCTGGTGCCGGCCATCGATAACTACTATCGCGGCCGTGACCTGGTCCAACGTGATGAGGCAATGCGCTCTTGCGGAATAGCGGCTCAAACACTCATGTTGGCCGCCAGGAGCATGGGCTACGGTTCCTGCCCTATGGACGGTTTCGATTTCGATGCCGTGGGAAAGCTCATCAACTTGCCGGAGGATCACGTAATCGCCATGTTCGTGGCTGTCGGCAAGGGGATAAAAGAAGCGTGGCCGCGAGGCGGGCAGCTGCCATTGCATGAAGTGGTTATTCAAAACAAATTCTGAGCAGCCGCAAAACAGGCGGTTGCTACTCGTAAAGAATTATTCAAAAGCGTCGTCGGCAGGACCCTGACAGACCCGGAAATCCGCAATCCGTCAGACGAAGCGGACGTCCATCATGTGTGTGGAGCATGAGATGCACGGGTCGTAGGCCCTGACGAGGAACTCTACCAGGCCGCTTATCTCTTTCTTAGGCCTGTGGAGTATATTGGGGACAAAGCCCCTCAAGTCGTCTTCAATAGACCTCAAGTTCTGGGCGGTGGGGATTATGCATTCGGCCCTCTCGACAATCCCGTCCCTATTGATCTTGTATTCATGGTAGAGCGTGCCCCTCGGCGCCTCTACCATGCCTATGCCGGTGCCGTAACCCGACGGTTTCTTCAAAGGTTCGGGCCGTAGCCCCGTCTCAAGGAGCTTATCTATTAGGGCCACGGCGTCCTCGGTCATCTGAAAGCACTCCACGAGCTGGGCCATGTTGTTCTGGAACGGGTTTGTCAAGGGCGGGACGAGCCCGGCCCTCTTCGCCATAGCGCGGGCCGTCGGCCTCAACTGGCGGAAGTTGTTGTTGACCCTCGCAAGCGCGCCGACCATGTAGGTCCCTTTCGGGCTCCTGGCGTGCTTTGCGACGGAGTGCGGCGCCACGTACTCCTTTATCTTTTTTCTGAAAGAGATGGAATCCATAGGGTAGTTCATGCTTGAGAAGGGCTCGCCGGAATAGGCTGCGTACTCGCCCCTCGCTTTGAGCGAGATGAACTCGCGCTCAAGGCGGAATTCGGGCACAGGCATGCTAAAGAGGAATTCAAAGAGCGCTTCGAGCTTCCCGAACGAGTCCTCAAGCCTCTTTTTGAGCGTTTCAAGCTCCTGCGGCCGGGGCGTGTGCGCGACCCCGCCAGGGACGAGCGATATAGGGTGTATGTGCCTGCCAGCGACTACGGCGCAGATGTCGTTAGAAAGCCTCTTGAGCCCGAGGGCGCGCCTGGCAAGCTCAGGGTGGGACTCGATGAGCGGGATGATGGAGCCCGCGCCGACGAGGTCCGGTAGGACGAGGAAGAAGAGATGGAGTATATGGCTCTGGAGCATCTCCCCGCTGAACGCGAGCCTCCTCAAGAGGGCGGCCTGCCTCGATATCCTTATCCCCATCGCGGACTCTATGGCCTTGAGCGAGGCCGACGTATGGCTGACGGCGCATATGCCGCATATTCTCGACATGATGTGATGGGCCTCGTCGTAACGCCTGCCTCTCAGCATCGCCTCGAAAAAACGCGGGGATTCTATTACGTCGAACCGGAGCTCCTTTATCCGGCCCTTCCTGACGTCGATGACGATGTTGCCGTGGCCTTCTATCCTCGTCACCTCGACTATGTTTATGTTCAGGTCTTTTTTCATTGTTTTTTTTCGCCGTAGAGGTCGAGCCTTTGAGCGACCCCCTTTGCCGTAAGGCCGTATCTCTTGAGCGTCTCCTCGTGGGCATTGACGTTAGGGTCGTCCACGCGGCCTCTGCACCCCCAGCAGACGGACCCGTAGGTGACGCATATGGCGTCGCACCCGGCCCTTGTTACCGGACCGACGCAGTACATGCCCTTTTCAAATACACAGATGTTGCCGGCCATCTTGCAGTCGACGCAGACCGGGTAGTTTGGGGCCCTGGGCGTCTTGCCCATTAAAAGGTCCGCGAAGAAGGCGAGGAATTCCTTGCCTGATATCGGGCAGCCGTGGAGGTGGTAATCGACCTTTATCACGGAGTCTATCGGCCTTGCTGGTATGGTTTCGATGAGGCCTGCGTCCTTGCCGTAGACAATGCGTTTGACCGTCTCCATCGGGAAGCGGTTCTTGAGGCGGTTGAGCCCGCCGGTCGTCGCGCAGGCCCCGAGCGCCACGACGACGACGGCCCTTTCGCGTATATCTTTGACCTTCGCAATCTCTCCTTCCGTGCTGACCGATCCCTCTATGAAGGCTATATCATAGTCGTCGCCCCGCTCGGACATCGCCTCACGGAAGTTGACGACCTCTATCCGTTTCAGTATCTCAGGGAGCGCTTCCTCGCGGCTCAATATGGCGAGCTGGCAGCCCTCGCAGCTCGTGAACGAGAAGAACGCGGCCTTCGGCCTTTCGAAATTGCGCATGGAACGGTAGTCCCTTCCAACAGGCCGCTGAAAAAGCCTTTTGAGAGGACCTCTTTATAAAAAGTTTCCCTCAGAAAACTGTTTTTCAGCGGCCTGCCAATAAATTTGCCCTCCAGAGTATAGCACAAAAATGCGGCCTTTTGGAAATGCATGAGGCAGGGCTTCAACGGGGTGGGATGATTGGCTCAAGCTCCGCCGCGCCGGCCGTAAAAAAATATTATTCTGGACAAAGGTATCGGCAAGGGATATTTTTAAAGTTCTGAAACCTCTTCGAGGGCTTCACTGAAATTCCAGTCAAACGCCGGAGCTATGAAATGGCCGCACCCAACCGCATATCCTGCATAATCGGCACGGCCGGCCACGTAGACCACGGCAAGACGACCCTTGTCAAGGCCCTTACCGGCATGGATACCGACAGGCTCATAGAGGAGAAGACAAGGGGCCTCACCACCGACATAGGGTTCGCGTATATCGATATGGAGGGCACGGCGCCCGGCTCATCCATAAGGGCCGCGCTCATAGACGTGCCGGGGCATGAGCGTTTCATAAAGAACATGCTCGCAGGGGTGAGCGGCATAGACCTCGTCCTTTTCGTGGTGGCCGCTGACGACGGCGTGATGCCGCAGACGAGAGAGCATCTCGACATAGTCCATCTGTTAGGGATAAAGAACGGTATATTCGTTATAACCAAGTGCGACCTCGCGGACGGCAAGAGGGTGGCGGAGGTGCGCGGCGCGATCGAGGCGCTATCACGTGACACCGTCTTGAGGGGCTCTCCCGTCGTGGAGGTCTCCGGGGTGACGGGAGAGGGCATCGACAGGCTCAAATCTCTCATCAGGGAGCGCGTGCTCAAGTCCCGTTGCCATACGGCGTCCGGTTTTTTCAGGCTCCCCGTAGACCGGTCGTTTACGGTAAAGGGCTTCGGCACGGTCGTTACCGGCACAATCGCTTCCGGTGCGGCGAGACAGGGGGACGACCTGCGCGTCTTCCCGACCGGGGCGAAGGTCAAGGTGCGCGGCATACAGTCCCTCTATCTCGCGGCCGAGTCCGTATCGCGGGGGCAGAGGGCGGCGCTGAACCTTAGCGGGGTTTCACACGACGAGATTATGCGCGGCTTCATGCTCGTATCCCCGGAGCTTTTCGCCTTTGTCGAGGGCGCGCTATCAAAGACGCGCTCGTATTACGACTGCGCTTTCGAGCTTCTCGGAAAGGGGAGGGAAGCGCAGACGGCCGCGCGGACCAGGACGAAGAAGTCCGTCCCGGTCAAGGTCCACCACTTCACCGACGAGGCGCTCGGGGTGGCAAGGTTCCCGGAGGGCGGGGCAGAGGGCTCTAAGACCTCCGGCAGATTAATACTTAAGAAACCTCTGCTTATGCTAAGAGGCGACCGCTTCATATTGCAGGACATCGGAGACAACTCCGTCATAGGCGGCGGAGAGGTAAGGGCGCCTTACCTCTCGAAAAGTGTGGCGCCGAGGCGCGCACGCGTTGACGTTCCCGCGCCTGACGTCTCGGACGCAGACTCGATACTGAGGGGCCTCCTTCTGGATAGCGGGGGCGCGCTCGATAAGCGGGCTGTAAGCCTCATGCTCAACGTCCGCATGGACGAGTTGCTCAACGCGATAGACGGCGGGGAGTTCGCCCTGATAGGGGATTATATAGCGGATATCAAGACCGCCGGCTCCATAAAGGCGCGTTTGACGGAGGTCGTCAGGGAGTTCCACGGCGCAAACCCCTCTGAGCCCGGCATCAGGGAGGAAGAGCTGATAAAAAGGGCTCTGCCTCAAGAGCGCGCGTCGGTGAAGCATAGGCCCGCCGGGTTTTTAAGCGCCCTGATAGACCAGTTGGCCGAGGGCGGGACGCTGAAGCGGGAGGGCGGGACTATCGCCCTCGCATCTTACCGCCCGGCGCTCTCAGGGGCCGACTCAAAGGTCGAGGCCGCCATAAGGGCGCTCTTTACAGCGCCGTTCGTTCAGCCCTCCGTGGACGAAGTGAGGAAGCTTCCCTTTGTTAGGGGAGATATCGACCGCGTATTCAACTACCTCCAGAGAAGCGGAGAGATCGTCAAGTTGAAAGAGGGGAGCTTTATCTCAAAGGGCGCCCTCGACGCGGCAAGGGAGAGGCTTGCCGTCCATATGGGGGAGAAGGGGTCCATAAGGGCCTCGGAGTTCAGGGACCTCCTCGGCTGCGGCAGGAAGCTCGCCATAGAGATACTTGAGCACTTCGACGGGGAGAGGCTGACGCTCAGGCAGGGGGACCTGCGCGTGCTGAGACGGTGATACCCCTGCGCCGGGGTTGAGCGCGGCCATTTCGCCCTTGCGCTCAGGGCGGCGCAGGGGTATATTTGATAATTATTAATCGTCTCATAATAGTATCGGTATAAACTCCATCTCGGTTATCGGTTACCGGTTGTCTGTTATCGGTAAAAATACGTCTTTATCCTTCACCGATAACCGATAACAGATAAACTATCCAAATAAAAGGAGACTCCCCTTGAACCAGGGGCGCAAGATAAAGCTTACCGACTGGGCCAACTGCGCCGGTTGAGCGGCCAAGATAGGCCCTGAGGCCCTGATGCAGGTTCTGCATCAGCTACCGCAGATGAAGGACAGGGACCTGCTGGTCGGCGTTGACACCGCCGACGACGCGGCGGTCTACAGGATTTCGGAAGAGCTCGCGATCATCTCCACGCTCGATTTCTTTCCGCCTATAGTGGACGACCCATACACCTTCGGCCAGATAGCCGCGGCCAACGCCCTGAGCGACGTCTACGCCATGGGCGGGACGCCGAGGCTCGCCATGAACATCGTCTGCTGGCCGAAGGAGATTCCGCTCTCCGTCCTGAACGAGGTTCTCAAGGGGTCGATGGACAAGCTCGCAGAGGCCGGGGCGCTCCTTGTCGGCGGCCACTCCATAGAGGACAGGGAGGTGAAGTACGGCCTCTCGGTGACCGGCTTTGTCCACCCCGGCAGGATAATGACGAACAGCAAGGCAAGGCCGGGGGACGTCCTGGTGCTGACAAAGCCCATCGGCTCCGGCGTAATAGCGAGCGCGTTGAAGGCCGGGAGGATCGACGAGGCTGACGCCGGGGACGCCATATCGTCCATGAAGGCGCTCAACAGGGCGGCCTCGGAGGCCGCAGGCGAGGTCGGGGTGAACGCCTGCACGGACGTGACCGGCTTCGGCCTCCTCGGACACGCTATGGAGGTGGCAAAGGCCTCGGGGGTGAACCTCGTCATACGCTCTTCAGGGGTGCGGTTCTTCCATGCGGCCCTTGATATGGTCAAAAAGAGGTCCAACAGGCCCCGCTCCATCGCCGCCAACCGGGAGTTCCTCATGAATGATACGGTGCTCTCAGGCGTGGACGAGGCGGTCGAGCTTCTGCTTTTAGACCCTCAGACCTCGGGGGGGCTTTTGATATCGGTGCCGGAGGATAAATCAGCGATGCTTATCGAGAAGCTCAGGGCGCGGGGGGTCGAACCGGCGATAGTCGGCCACGTCGTCGGGGCTGAGGCGGGCTGGAGGATAAGGGTTGCGTAGTGCGCGGAGATGAACGCATATAACGTATAAATAACAAAGGAGGGATATATGTCCATCAACAACGTCAACGTCGAGAAGCTCGGCAATACAGCCGAGGAGATAAAGAAAGACCCGTCAAAGGCTAAAAAAATTACCCGGATAGAGGGGGAGTGGAACACGGGGCAGGGGACGCAGTTCAAGGCCACGGTGAGCTTCGAGGGCGGCAAGATGACCCTTGAGGCCGACCAGCCGTCGTTCCTCGGCGGCGGAGGAGGCGCGCCGGGGCCGCTCATATACTGTCTGTACGGGTCCGCGTCCTGCTTCACGGCGACGTTCGCGACCATGGCCGCGATGGAGGGCGTGGCGCTCAAGAAGCTCAGGGTGGTCGCCGAGAGCTTCGTCGATTTTTCAAAGGTCATGGGTCTCTCCGACAACCCTATCGCGGAGAAGGTCAGGTTCACCACCTACGTCGAGAGCGACGCCCCGGCGGAGAAGCTCAAGCGTATCGAGGAGCTTTCAAAGGAGAGGTGCCCGGCGCTCTACTGTCTCACGAACCCGATACCAGTGGAAACGGAGCTGAAGATAGGGTGAGTATTTTAAGACGAGGCCGGCCCCTTAAAGGGGCCGGCCTCGTCTTTTAACAAGCATAGCGAGCGGATTCCCCGCAGCTTGGCTTAGGGGAGGAGCGAGCGAATTACAAACGATACATTCCTTACTTGAAAATTCCCCGCAGCTTGTTGCGGAGAATTTTAATGCCTTGCGTGTTCACGCCCCGCTACCTTGCGAAGGCGTCTTGAAGGGGCTTTAGCGTAAGCCTCCCTTCCTTGAAGTCTCCCTTTTTCTCTTTGTAGAAATTGATGAGCTTTTTCACGCCCCTCTTCTCGTTCCCGTTGCCGTGGACGAGGATTATGGAGCCGGGCCCAGGCATCCGCCCCTTCGCGAGCCAGGCGTCCGCGCCAACGGGTATGAGCGAGAGCGCCCTCAGCCTTTCAAGTGCCCTCCTGTCCGAGACGAGCCCCGGGAACCTGAAAAAGGGAGAGGGGAGGAGGCCGTTTTCAAGGAGCAAGACCTCAAGGCCGAGCGCCTCTTTATCGAAATCAACCCCTTTTGAAAGGAGGAAGTTTTTCTCATCTGGTATGCCCTTTCTGTAGGGGTGGGAGTATGAGTGGTTCACCCATGTCACGGAGAGCCTGTTCGAGCGCGCCTCCCCCGCTATCCAGTTGAACTCGTCCCTGTGCCTCTCTATCCAGAGGCCGCTGACGGCTATGGCTATGGGCTTGTCCTTGAGCGGGAGGCCGATGGTGGAGGTGAAGAGATTCCTGTCGAAATTCCGTTTCGACGGGCATAAGTCTACGGTCAGGAATACGCCGGGGGCCGCCCCCTCGGCGCGTATTATCCCGTCGTTGTGGATCAAGCCGTCTTGCCCGGCGGTGTACCTGTAGAGGGCTGAGGCAAAGGGCGTCTTCCGCCAGACCTCTTTTTCGACTTCCCTGTTGAACGCGATCGTCGAGGCGTCTATTTCCCCGGTCTGGAAGCTGTCCGCGTCCACGATAAGGGCGCGGCTCGCGCCGTTGCGCTCGAACTCGCGCACAGCTATCTTTACGGCGCCCGCGGCGTCGTAGTAGGGCTTGAATACCGGCCTGTAGTTAAATATCAGGCCGTTCGCCTCAAGCGGGGCGCACCGTAGAACCGAGGCTATTACGATGGCCGCGATGACGGCCCGGGGCACCCGCACGAGCAGTGCGGGTCGGACAACGAAGCAGATGGACTTTTTCAGCAGCCTGTTAAGGGACGGGCGGAACGGTACCATCACATTATCCATATGAGCACAAGGGGCGTGGTCACGACGCTTAAAAGGGTGCTCATCGCAACGGTCGAGGCGACGAGGTCGCTGTCGGCCTGGTACCTGTGGCTCATGACGAAGTTTATTACCGCCGCGGGCATAGACGAAGACAGGAGGATTATTTTCCTGTCGAGCCCCCCTATGCCGAGGACGGTTACTACAAGCCAGGCTATCAGGACCCCCCCTCCTATCCTTATCACAGAGCCGGCCATTGACAGGGACGTGTGGCTGAACCTGGCGGAGTGGAGCCTGTAGCCGAGGCTTACCTGCATGAGCGGGATTGTGGCGGTCCCGAGCATGTCAAAGGTCGAGAGGAGAAAGGACGGCATCCGCACCTCCGTGAGGTTTAACGCTATCCCGATAACCGAGGCGTAAATGAGCGGGAGCTTGAATATCTCGGATAACCCCTTGCCCCGCCCTTTGGCGATATATATCCCTACGGAATATACCATCAGGCTTACGGCGATGTAGTAGAGTATCGCCACGGTAAGCCCCTCGGCGCCGAAGGCGAGCAACGCCAGCGGCAGCGCCATGTTCCCCGAGTTCATGAACATGGTCGGCAGGTAGAAGCCCCTCAGGCGGGGCCTCTTGACAGCCGCGAGGAAGACGAAGGTGATAAGGCCGGTGCCGAGGACTACGAGCACGGCCCCGCCGGAAACGAGCGTAAGCTCGTCGACGACGAGCGTTTTTTTGGAAAGGGATGATATGACGAGCGCCGGTATCGTAAGGTACAGGAGTATCTCTATCACCGGCTCAAGGCTGATGCGTTTGAACCTGGCGAAGAGATACCCCACGCCTATTACGCAGAATACCGGGAAGACGACGGAGAGGACTTTTAAAAGGACAGGCATTTCATCCGTCTTTCGGGTTGGGAACATGCATAGCGAGCGTCCAGCCCGTAGCTTGCTGCGGGGTCAAGCGAGCGAATAGAAATAGATATTCCCTTATATGTCGAAGATTCCCCGCGGAAAAGCCGCGGGGAGCTTCAACGGATATCGGGCTTGAGGCCCGCGCTCGCCGCGGCGTGGTTTATCGGGCCTATTCCGGCTCCACCTCTATGAGCGTCTCGTCCGGGTTTACGGAATCCCCTATCTTAACGAGGATCTTCTTTACCACCCCGTTGATGGGCGTGTGGACCTCGTTCTCCATCTTCATCGCCTCCACCGTGAGCACCGTGTCCCCCTCGGAGACCCTGTCGCCCACGGCGGCCTTTATCGATATGACCTTGCCCGGGATTGGGGTGGTGACGTCCCCTTCTTTCCGGGCCTTGGGCCTGCTGGACTGCGTTATCGACGGCCTCTCTATCTCCCCGGCGGTCGTGGGGATGACCTCGGTGAGGGACTCTATCATGACCTCTTCGAGGTGGTTGTCTATGGAGATGAAGAACGGCCTCTTGCCCTCGACCTTGTGCCCGGCCCCGGCCACCTTTATCTTGTAGGTCTCGCCGTGGACCGTTATGTTGAACTCGCTCGGCGCAAGGTGCGGAAC
>JACRNN010000071.1 GCA_016234955.1 Deltaproteobacteria bacterium
CATCTATGCCGGTGACGTGGCCTTCCCTGGACCCTATCAGGTCTCCTTTTTTGACGATATACCTCTTGTTGTCAGGCGACTGGATAAGCGCGACCGGGTTGTCGGTGCCGGCTACTATGGCGACGACCTTGAAAAGGGCTAATTCGCAACACTCAAGCGGGCCCTTGACCTTTTTCGCGCCCTCAACACCCCTCATCAATATGATATGGCTCTGGAAGGGGTTGCGGCGTTTGGCCTCTATCGCGGCCTCGCCCTTTGGAGCCTCGCCGGCGGGCGGCGCGGCGGCCTGCGGGGCTTGTTGAGCCGGCTGCGATTTTGCAACGGGCTTTGGCTGCTGGACCTGAGCCGCCTCCTTCTTGCATGAGACAAGGGCGGCCGTAATAAGCGCTATCGCGAAGAATATTTTGAGCCTGTCGATCATTTTTTGGGCTGTGCTCCTTCGGCTTTGGGCTGCGGCGCCGCATCGGATGACGGGATGAACCTGAATGTGGTCACGACGAAATTGGCCTTCAGCACGGGGATGCGGTTTTTGTGTCCGATAGAGTTGACGTCAAGACCCCCGATATTCACTATGCGGGGGAGAGCGCCGACCTTGACGCTGAAGTCGACGAGGCTCTCATACCTGCCCTCGACCGACATGCTGACGGGCACCTCGGCGTAAAACCCCTTTTTCACCTCTTTGCCCGGCTGAAAGAGGAGTATCTTAAGCCCCGCCTTCTGCCCGGCGTCGCTGATGCCGTCTATGAGGTCGGGTATCTCCTTTTCGTTCGGGAGCTGGGCCACCGCCTGCTTGAGCTTTTCCTCCATCTCTTCCTTTTCCTTGAGGTACTTCGGTATGTCGGCCGCTATGACCCTGCTCTCGTTGAGCTTTACGCTCAGCTCCTTAAGCTGTGTGTTGAGCTTTCTTATATCCCAATATTTGGGCACGAGCAGAAACCACCCCATGAGCGCGATTATCACGGCGTTTATCACGGCGAGTATCAGCAGCCTCCTGGAAAGGGGCAGCTTCGTCAACTTCGTCAAGGACTCGGCGTTTATGTTCAGTTTAAGGGCCATGGTCTACTTCTTCTCCTTGTCCTTATCCTTGTCCTTGTCGGTCTTTTTCTCTTCGGGGGGCTTTACCTTCTCGAGCCTCAGCGTAAAGGCGACGACGTCGGTCTTGGTCTCGCTTTCAACCACGCGCTGGGCCACCTCAAGGTCCACGGCCTCAAAGACCGCCGTGTATTTGGCAAGGCTCCTCATGCACTCAGCCACGTCCTCATCCGTCGAGGCGTACCCCTTGAGCGCTATGCCGCGCCCGTCGTCCTTTATCGAGGCGACCCACGCCCTCTCAGGCACCGAGTCGCTCAGCATCTTGAAGAAGTTCGCCGGGCCGGTCCTGGCCTTCTCAAGCTCGTTTATTATATCGAGCTTGCTCTCCACTATCTTCTTCTGCTCCTTTATCTTCGACAGTTCGCCTATTTTCAGCTTGAGCTGCCCCAACTCCTGCTCTCCGTTGGATATGCTGGTTGACAGGGCGGACGCCTCGCCCCTGAGGGTAAGGTAGACTATGAACGTGACGGAGACGCACAGGAATACCACCAGGCCGGCTATCGTGAACTGGAGCCTGACGGATTCCTTTTTTTTGGCCGCCCTTACGGGCAGAAGGTTTATGCGGATCATCTGTCTGCGAACCTCCGTGTGCCAAGGCCCACCGCGACCCCGAAAAAC
>JACRNN010000053.1 GCA_016234955.1 Deltaproteobacteria bacterium
CTCAAGAGGCTGCCGTGGGTCGATGAGGTGCAGTACAGCCGGGAGTGGGTCGAGAAGTTCGCTTCGCTTATCAGGTTCATGGAGCTTGCGGCGCTCGTCATAGGGGTGTTCCTCGCCGCGGCCACGGTCTTTATCGTATCCAACACGGTAAGGCTCGCCGTCTACGCCAGGAGAGAGGAGATAGAGATAATGAGGCTTATCGGGGCCTCGGATACGTATGTGAAGGTCCCGTTTTTCATGGAGGGCGTGATGCAGGGGGTCGTCGGCGGGCTGATATCGTTCGCAGTCCTGGCCGTCGGGCGGTATCTGATACTCGACAACGTCCCTCAGTACTTCAGGTTCGCGCTCGACGTGCCCTTCCCGGCCCCGGCGGTATTCTCGGTCCTCGCGCTCTCCGGCGTGCTGATGGGCGTTGCCGGGAGTCTCGTAACGGTCGGGAGGTTCCTGAAGACATGAAAAGAAGCGCGCTCCTGGCGTTAATCCTCCCATGCCTCATATTCTGCGCGGAGGGCGTCTCTTACGCGAAGAGGTCCGACGCCAAAAGGAGCCTCCTTCTAAAGGAGAAAAAGCTCGAAGACGTCAGGAAACAGATAAGGGAAGAGAAAAAGAGCGTCAAGGATATATCCGAAAAAGAGACCTCGGTGCTCGGAGATCTCGAGGAGATAAACAAAAAGCTTGTCGCAAGCAGGGACGAGTTGAAGAAGATAGAGGACAGTATCCTGGACGTGAACGCGCGGATAAGCCGGGCGAACGGCAATATATCGAGGCTTGAGAGGGAGAAAAAAGAGATATTTGAAAAGCTCAACGGACGGCTCAGGGCCATGTACAGGATGAGGAGGGGGGAGTCCGTCAAGGCGCTCTTCTCCTTCGACTCCACTTCCGACCTCGGCAGGAAGCACAAGTACCTCACCATGATAATGGACTCCGACTCAAGCCTTATCGAGAGGTACGAGCGGAACATCAAGGGCCTCGCCGACGAGAAAAAGGGCCTTGACGCGCTGGCGAGGGAGATGAAGTCGTCGATGGCGTCGGTCCTGGCCAAGAAAAGGGAGACCGAGTCCATCCAGCGCGAAAGGGTGGCCCTGCTTAACGACGTCAAGCGCGAAAAAGAGCGCAGGATAAAGACGATAAAGGAGCTTGAGCAGGCCGCCGCCGGGCTCTCGGACCTTATAGACAGGCTCAGGGCCGAATCCACGGAAGGCCGTGACGCCGCGCCCGCGCCCGAGGACTCGAGCGGCTTCGGCGCGATGAAGGGCAGGCTCATCATGCCGGTTGAAGGCCGCGTCGTCTCATTCTACGGCAAGGTCAAGCACCC
>JACRNN010000054.1 GCA_016234955.1 Deltaproteobacteria bacterium
TACGCGGAGGGGCTCATATACAGGGGCGACTATATCATCAACTGGTGCCCGAGGTGCCACACGGCCCTCTCCGACCTCGAGGTGCAGTTCGAGGAGACGGAGGGGACGCTATACTACATGGAGTATCCGCTCAGGGAGCCTGTGGGCGGTCTGCGCTCCCTGACTGTCGCCACGACAAGGCCTGAGACGATGTTCGGCGATACGGCGGTAGCCGTAAACCCGGAGGATGGAAGGTACAGGTCCGTTATCGGGCATACACTCCTCCTGCCGCTTGCGGACAGGGAGATACCCGTGGTCGGGGACGATAGCGTTAGCGTCGAGTTCGGCACCGGCGCGGTGAAGATAACCCCGGCACACGACTTCAACGACTTCGAGGTCGCCGGGAGGCATAACCTGCCGCTCTTGAATGTCATGGACGCGAACGCCGCGATGAACGAGAACGCCGGGAGGTTCAAGGGCCTGGACAGGTTCGCGGCGAGGAAGAAGGCCGTTGAGGAGCTTGAAGCCCTCGGGCTCCTTAAAAAGACCGAGAAGTACAAGATCATGCTCGGCTCGTGCTACAGGTGCTCAACGGTCGTTGAGCCGACGCTCTCCAAGCAGTGGTTCGTGAAGGTCGGCCCCCTGGCCGGGCCCGCGATCGAGGCGGTGGAGAAGGGCGACATAAGGTTCGTGCCCAAGGGGTGGGAGAACACCTACTTCGACTGGATGAGGAACATCAGGGACTGGTGCATCTCGCGCCAGATATGGTGGGGCCACAGGATACCGGCGTGGCACTGCGGGGACTGCGCCCACGTGACGGTCTCCATCGCCGACCCTTCAAAGTGCGAGAAGTGCGGCGGCCCCGGTATCGAGCAGGACAACGACGTGCTCGATACCTGGTTCTCCTCGGCCCTCTGGCCGTTCTCAACTCTCGGGTGGCCGGAGAAGACCCGGGAGCTTGAGCTGTTCTATCCGACCGCGGTGCTCTCCACGAGCTTTGACATCATCTTTTTCTGGGTGGCGAGGATGATAATGATGGGGCTCAAGTTCATGGGGGACGCGCCCTTCAGGGACGTCTACATCCATGCCCTGATACGCGACGCGCAGGGGCAGAAGATGAGCAAGAGCAAGGGCAACGTCATCGACCCGCTGGTGATGATGGAGAGGTACGGCACCGACGCCTTCAGGTTCACGCTCGCGGTGTTAGCGGCCCAGGGCAGGGACATAAAGCTCGCCGAGGACCGCATAGCCGGGTACAGGAACTTCTGCAACAAGATATGGAACCTGGCGCGCTTCACGCTGATGAACATAGATGAAGAGAGGGCAAATTTTTTTAAAGTGACGTCCAAGTTATATATGGCATCAAGTATTGATTTTGATTTTGGTTCCTTTTTTGAAGACGAAGATATCAACATGGCCGATAAGTGGATACTGACGCGGCTCTCGGTCTGCGTGGAGGAGGTCTGCGCCGCTATAGAGGGGTACAGGTTCGACGAGGCGGCAAGGGCGCTCTACAGGTTCGTCTGGCATGAGCTTTGCGACTGGTACGTGGAGCTCATAAAGCTCGACCTCAGGGGCGAGCGCGGGCAGGAGAGGAAGCTCGCGGCCTCCGGGGTGCTCCTAAGCGTCTTCGCCGACACGCTCAAACTGCTCCATCCCTTCATGCCCTTTATAACGGAGGAGCTTTACAGCTGCCTTCCGGGCGTGGGAAAAACGGTCTCGCAGGAGCAATACCCGAAAGGCGCAAAGGTCTTCGAGGCCGAGGCCGCCGAGATGGAGTGCGTGATGGACCTTATAAGGGCCGTCAGGAACATAAGGACCGAGATGAACCTCGCGCAGGACGCGAAAACCGGGTGCGTCTGCTACGTCAAGGACGAAAGGACGCGCTCGACCTTGATCAAGAGCGAGGAGTATATAAA
The DNA here is from genome assembly GCA_016234955.1 of Deltaproteobacteria bacterium. Taxonomy (GTDB): domain Bacteria; phylum Desulfobacterota; class GWC2-55-46; order GWC2-55-46; family GWC2-55-46; genus JACRLF01. The sequence goes on from JACRNN010000054.1 coordinate 1,899, forward strand.
ACTGCTGGCCAGGGTGAGCGGCCTTGTGGTAAGGGAGGGCGGCCAGAGGCCAGTGGACTCGGTATCCGCCATAGCGGGGGGCCAGGAGGGGATGGGCGCGATAGAGGTCTTTGTCCCGTTGAAGGGGCTCGTTGACTTCGATATCGAGGAGGCCAGGCTCGGCAAGGAGTTGGATAAGGTGACGAAGGAGCGCGACGCGGTGGAGGGCAAGCTCGCAAACGCCGACTTCGTGGCAAAGGCCCCCCCGGAGGTTGTAGAGAAGGAGAGGGCGCGGCTTGCCGCCATCATTGAGAAGAAGACTAAGCTCGAGGCCGGCGTCGAGCGCATAAGGAGCGCGAGGGGATGAAGATAATTTCAAGGAAGCGTATCTCAAGTCCAGTGGGGGTCCCGGGCCTCGATGATTACTCCGACATCCTCGTCAAGGCCGCGCTTGCCGAGGACATAGGCACAGGGGACATAACGACGGACGCTACCGTAGGCAAGAAGGCTCGCGGGGCCGCCGTCTTCATGGCAAAGGAAGACTGCGTGCTCGCCGGGGTCTTCGTGGCCGAAAAGACGTTCAAGCACCTCGATGGCGGCATATCGTTCAACGCGTTTTTCAAGGACGGCGACAGGGTGAAAAAGGGTGGGAAGATAGCCGAGGTATCCGGCAGGCTGGCCGCGATACTCAAGGGCGAGCGCGTGGCCCTGAACTTCCTACAGAGGCTATCCGGTATAGCCGCGGCCACCGACCGCTACGTCCGCAAGGTCGCGGGGACAAAGGCCAAGGTACTCGATACGAGGAAGACCACCCCGTGCCTGAGGATGCTGGAGAAGTACGCGGTCAAGACCGGCGGCGGGTACAACCACAGGTTCGGGCTCTTTGACTCCATCCTCATCAAGGACAACCACATAAAGGCGGCCGGCTCCATCAAAAAGGCCGTCAACAGGGTGAACAGGCGCTACGGGGAGGGGGTCGTGGTGGAGGTCGAGACAACGAACCTGAGGGAGGTCAGGGAGGCGCTCTCGTGCGGGGCCGACATCATCATGCTCGACAACATGGACGCCGCAAGGATAAGAAAGGCGCTCAAGATAATAAAGGGCAGGGCCCTTGTGGAGGCCTCCGGCGGCATAACCATGGACAATATAGAAGAGGTCGCCAGGACCGGAGTCGACTTCATATCCGTGGGCGGCCTTACGCACTCCGCCAAGGCGGCCGACATAAGTCTGAAAGTGGTGTCTACCCATGCGCTCAAGAGAGGACATAGGGCTTGAGATAATAAGGATATTAAAGGCCCGCGAAGGGGGTTGCGCCTCGGGCCAGGGCCTGAGCCTCGAGCTCGGGGTGTCGCGCACCGCCGTATGGAAGCATGTAAAGCTCCTCAAGAAGGCGGGCTTTTCAATAGAGGCCGTCCCTTCGAGGGGCTACAGGCTCGCCCCGGACATCATCCCATTCAACGACATAGAGGTCTCCTCAAGCCTCTCGACCGAGTTCATCGGCGGCAAGATTTATTTCTTCCAATCGCTCGATTCCACCAACACCAGGGCCTACGAGTTCGGCAGGTCCGGCTGTGCCGAAGGCACGGCCGTGATAGCCGACACGCAGACCGGGGGCAAGGGCCGCGTGGGCAGGAGATGGGAGTCCCCTCCGGGGGTGAACCTCTATACCTCCATAGTCCTTAAGCCGCCGGTGCCGCCGCAGAGCGCGAACAATCTGACGTTCCTCTGCGCCGTGGCGCTTGCCGAGACCGTCGCCCGGTTCATCCGCAGGAGGCCGTCGGTGAAGTGGCCCAATGACGTGTTGGTGGACGGTAGGAAGATAGCCGGGATATTGTTAGAGATGGACTCCGAGGCCGACAGGGTCCACTTCGTGGTGGCGGGCATAGGGGTCAATCTCAATATGAAAGAGGGGATGTTCCCCGCGCCCTTGAGGAATACCGCCACCTCGGTGATGGAGAAGGCCGGGGGCCCGGTGGACAGGGCTGAATTCGCCCGCGCGCTTTATTTGATGATGGAGAAATGGTATAAGATATATTTGAAGGATGGCTTTACGCCGGTGCTCGACGAATGGAGGGGTTACTTCGAGGCCGCTGGAAGGCCGGTCAAGGTGGCCTCCTTCAACAGGACGGTAGAGGGCATATGCGCCGGGGTGGACATGGACGGGGCGCTCCTTGTAAGGACGCCCTCCGGCAAGGTGGAGAGGGTGGTATCCGGCGACGTGGTGACGGCGGGGTAGAGAAGGTTTTTCAGATCCTTAAAACAGCGAGCGTAGGGCGGGTCACACCCGCCGAATGGTTGTCTGACATCCGGCGGGTTACGGCTTTCGCCTAACCCGCCTACAGGATTTGATTTGCCTAAAGATGAGATTGCTTCGCGGAGTTTATCCTGAGCGAAGCGAAGGGCTCGCAATGACGAACGAAGGAATTAATCAGAGATTTCTTAGATTCTTAAAACAGAAAAGACGGTATGAAGGGATCGCATAAGATGCTCATCGCCATCGACATAGGCAATTCCAATATCGTGGCCGGCGTATGCGGTCCGGGCGGCATCCAGAACCACTGGAGGATAAATACCGACAGGGAACGGACCGCTGACGAGTACGGTTTGACCCTCCGGGGGCTCCTTGAATCCGCCGGGGCCGGTAAGATAGACGGGGCCGTCGTATGCTCTGTGGTGCCCGCGCTCAACGAGGTCTTCAGGGAGGCGGTTGGAGGCTGTTGCGGGGTCAGGCCGCTCTTTGTCGGCGATAAAAACGTAAAGGTCGGCATAAAGATAGCCGTAGACAACCCCTCCGAGGTCGGCGCCGACAGGATAGTCAACGCTGTGGAGGCCTACAACAGGTTCGGCTCCCCGGTCATAGTGGTCGACTTCGGCACGGCCACGACGTTTGACTATGTCACCGGGGAGGGGGAGTACGCCGGCGGGGTGATAGCCCCCGGCATAGGCATCAGCGCAGAGGCCCTCTTCCAAAAGACCTCAATGCTTCCGAGGGTGGATATGGCAAGGCCGCGGAGAATCATCGGGAAAAATACGGTGGAGGCCATGCGCTCCGGGTTTTTTTGGGGGTTCTCCGGACTCGTTGACGGGGTTATAGAGCGGATGATGGCGGAGGCCAAGACCTCTCCGGCTATAATAGCCACGGGCGGGCTCGCCAAGGCCGTTTCAGGCGGGTCCAGGCATATAAAAGAGATAGATGAATTCCTAACCATCAAAGGCTTGATCAAAATATACGAAGGGAACTCATGATGCCACCTAAGCCATCGAAGCCCCCTAAACCATCGAAGCCACAGCAAACGGCACAGCCGCCGTATACTCCGCAGGAGCAATTTCTCCTCGGCAAGGGATTCCTTGAAGATGACAACGTCGACAGGGCCTTGAGGGCGTTTGAGAAGGCATACAAGGCCGATAATGAGAACCCCGACTATATGTCATACTACGGCCTGTGCAAGGCCATCCGGGGAGGGGAGATAGGCTACGGGCTCGAGCTATGCACCCAGGCTATAAAAAAGGACTTCTCCAGGGCTGAGCTCTATCACAACCTGGGCAGGGTATATAAGGCCACCGGGAATAAGAAAGGGGCCATCGGCGTTTTTAAAAAGGGGCTCAAGTTCGACCCCCAAAACGCGAAGCTCCGCCAGGAGTTAGCGGAGCTCGGTTTCAGGGACCGGCCCGTCATCGAGGGCATCGACAGGGACAATCCGCTCAACAAGTACCTCGGGATACTTATAAGGAGGACCCTGCCCGGCATCTTCAGCAAGAAGAAAGAAGCATCGAAGGGCAAGCCCCCCGGCTCCGCGGCCGGGAGGCCTGCGTCAGAGGCCCCGAAACCCCCGAAGAAAAGGAAGTAGCCGTGGATATCCCTGTAGAGAAGAAGAGGAACGTCGCGGTCATAGCCCACGCCGGGGCCGGCAAGACGACCCTGTGCGAGGCCATGCTCTTTAACGCGGGGGCTACCGATAAGCCCGGGAGCGTGGATGAGGGGACCTCCTGCCTCGACTACGAGCCGGAGGAGCAGAAGAGGCGGATAAGCATGAAGGCCGCGGTCCACCGCTATGACCGGGGCGGCTTCAGGGTGAACCTCATCGACACCCCCGGGTACTCCGATTTCCTCAACGAGACGAGGAATTCCCTCAGGGTGGCAGGCGGGGCCGTGGTGATCTTGAGCGCCATCTCCGGCGTCAAGGTACAGACCGAGAAGATATGGGAGTTCGCCGACTCCTTCGAGGTCTCCAGGATAGCCTTCGTAAACAAGATGGACCGCGACAGGGCGAGTTTTCTGCGGGCGGTGGACGACATGGAGAGGGTGCTCGGGGTCAAGGGGGTGCCGGTGCAATACCCTGTGGGAGAGGGCGCGGCGTTCCGGGGCATAATAGACCTTATCTCGATGAAGGCGCACATCTACGGGCGAGGGCCTTCAGGCCGCGAGGTAGGGGCCATCCCCGAAGGGCTTGCCGCGGAGGCGGACAGGATGCGCGACGGCATGATCGCAATGATAGCCGAGGCGGACGACGCGCTCACGGAAAAATACCTCTCCGGAGCGGAGATAACGGAGGCGGAGATCAAGGGGGCCCTGCGGGAAGGGGTGCTCACAAGGAGGTTCGTGCCGGTATACCTCGGCTCGGCCCTCAATAACCGCGGGGTGGACCTCCTTATGGACGCGGTGAACGAGAACCTTCCCTCCCCGCTCGATAAGGGTGCCATAAAGGGCGCAATAAAAGGGAAAGACCCGAGGACGGGCGCCGAGGCCTCAAGGGCCCCGGATATCCACGCGCCCTTCTCGGCGCTGGTCTTCAAGACGATAATAGACCCCTATACCGGCAAGCTGTCGGTGTTCAGGGTATACTCGGGATCCATCCACGCCGACTCTACGGTATACAACGGGACGCGGGACGCCAGGGAACGGGTGAGCCACCTCTACCTTCTCGAGGGCAAGAAGCTAAAGGAGGTGGAGCGCGCATCGGTCGGCGACATAGCGGCTGTGGCCAAGCTCAAGGAGACGGAGACCGGGGATACACTCTCCGACCCCGCCGACCCGGTTGTATTGGAGGGCCTTGTCCACCCGCCTCCAGCGCTCTCCTACGCCATCCACCCAAAGACCAAGGCCGATGAGGACAAGGTGCCGGTCGCCATGGCCAGGCTCATGGAGGAGGACCCCGCAATCGAGTTCAGGCGGGACGATGAGACGAGGGAGTTCCTGCTGGCCGGGGTTGGACAGGCGCACCTCGAGGCCGGCGTGGAGAGGCTTAAAAGGAAGTTCGGGTGCGAGGTCGAGCTCAAGACCCCGAGGATACCGTACAAGGAGACCGTGCGCTCGCATGTGAAGGCGCAGGGCAAATACAGGAAGCAATCGGGCGGCAGGGGCCAGTACGGCGACGTATGGCTCGACATGACGCCGCTGCCCAGGGGCGGCGGGTTCGAGTTCGTGGACGGCATCACGGGCGGGGCCATACCGAGGCAGTTCATCCCGGCGGTTGAAAAGGGCGTCAGGGAGGCGATGAACAGCGGGACGCTCGCCGGTTTCCAGGTGGTGGACGTCAGGGTGACGCTACTGGACGGGTCGTTCCATTCCGTCGATTCCTCCGAGATGGCGTTCAAGATAGCCGCGTCCATGGGGTTTAAGAAGGGGATGGAGCAGGCCCACCCCGTCATACTCGAGCCGGTCATGAAGATGGAGATAAACGTCCCGGAGGAATGCCTCGGCGACGTCATAGGGGACATAAACTCAAGGCGGGGCAAGATACTCGGCGCCGAGCCGCAGGCCGGGAGCCAGACCATAAGGGCGCTGGTGCCGATGGCCGAGGCCGTGACGTACGCCACCGACTTGAAGGGCAGGACCAGTGACCGGGGGATATTTACGATGGAATTCTCCCATTACGAGGAAGTCCCCACCTACCTCAGCCAGAAGATAATATCGGGGGCCGGGGCCGGGAAAGAAGAGAAGCCCGGCCACTGAGCCCGTTTCCGGCGGACGGGTTGCTTCACCGATACAGACGTCCCGCGTGGCCTTGTGCCGGGCAGGGCAAGAGGCGGGCTTTTGCCATGAAGGTAAAGCAGGAACTGCTCAAACTCCTTTCCCCGCAGACCTCGAGCGACGAGGATAGGCTGAGGATAGCGAACAACGACCCTCTGGCCCCGCCGCTTGAACCCGCCGCCGCTCTCACCGCGCTCTTTGTCCTTGGATATGACAAGGTTGCCTCTGTCGCGGAGGCCGCGAAAAAGAGCATAGAGGCGTATCCGGCGCACAGCGTCATAGAGGCGCTGAATAAAAGGCTCGACCCCCTCGTGATAAGAAAGGCCGTCGCGCTCCACAGGGACAATGAGGCGGTATTGATAATGGCCGCGCTCAACCCCGGCGCGGACGACGATACCCTGAGGGTCATTGCCGAGACCGGCCCAGAGGAGCTACTGGAGATGTTCGTCGAAGAAAAGGATATGCTCAGGAAAAAGCCGTTCCTTGCCGGGGCCGTCAAAAAAAACCCGCTTGCCGGCGATGTGCTTAAAAAGAGGGTCGACTCGGTCGTCTCCTCCAGGGAGGCGGAGGCGCCAGCCGGGGAGGAAGTAAAAAAAGACGAACCGGCCCTCACCTCCCCTGGCGCCCACCATGACGAGCAGAATATGTACAAGCTCGTCCAGTCGCTCAGCATGGCCCAGAAGGTCAAATACGCGCTCTGCGGCAACAAGTCCGCGAGAGAGCTATTGATAAAGGACAGGAACAAGATGGTCGCCTACGCTGTATTGAAGAACCCGGGGATAACGGACGACGAGGTGCTCAGGGTCGTAATGACCAAGGGCACCACGGATGACGTCCTGCGGCATATCGCGAGGAACAAGGAGTGGATTAAGAGCTATAACATACGGCTCGGAGTAGCCACGAACCCCAAGACACCGCTGACCATTTCCATAAAGATGCTCGACTTCCTTTATGAAAAGGACCTTGCGAAGCTGGCCAAGAGCAAGAACGTGCCGAGCGTGCTCGCCTCTTCCGCCAGAAAAAAGATAGAGTCAAAGGTGAAAAAGTGATCTTCTCCATATGCCCATAGGGGTGCACACCTCCATAGCCGGAGGTGTCTCGAACTCGATAGACAGGGCCGTTGCCCTCGGGTGCGACGCCGTGCGGATATTCGGCAGGAACCCCAGGACCTGGTCCTTCAGCCCTGTCGAAGGCACGGAGGCCGGACTGTTCAAGTCCAAGAGAGAGAAGGCCGGACTTTGGCCCGTGGCCGTGCATACGACGTACCTCATAAACCTCTGCGCGCCTGTTGAGGAGACGTTTGAAAAGTCCGTAAACCTTTTCAAGCTCGAGCTCGCCTCGGCGGAGGCGCTTGGGGCCGACTACCTCGTTACGCATCTCGGGAGCCCCGGGGAACTCGGAGGGGAGTTTGCCCGCGCGAGGATACTTGAGGCGCTCAGGGAGGCGGCTCAAGACGGGCTCGGCAAAAAGACCGGGATACTGCTTGAGAATACAGCCGGGAGCGGCCATACCTACGGCAGTTCCCTCCATGAGATCGGCATGGTGGCGAAAGGGGCCGAGGGGTTCGGCCTCAGGGTCGGACTCTGCCTCGACACTTGCCACGCCTTCGCCGCCGGGTACGCCATGACCACGCCCGCGGAGGTGGAGGGGCTGGTATCCACCCTGGACAGGGAGGCGGGCCTTGAGCGGGTGAAGCTCATCCACCTGAACGATTCAAAGGGGGCCTTTGGATCGAGGCTCGACAGGCACGAGCACATAGGCGAGGGGCATATAGGCAGAGAAGGCTTTACGGCGATCCTCTCTCACCTGGCCCTCTCTAAAATCCCCATGATACTCGAGACGCCGAAGAAGAGCGAGGACGACGACCGGAGGAACTTGAAGACCGTAAGGGATATCCTGAAGAAGGCCCGTGTGCAACAGCCTAAAAGGGGCTTGCGTTAACCCCTCTTTATGGTTTAGATTATCTTATCCAGCAAAAAACCGCGGAGGTTTTTTTGTGTACGATCTTATCATCGTTGGCGGCGGGCCCGCGGGGCTCACCGCCGGAATCTACGCTCAGAGGGCGCGGCTAAAGACGCTCCTGCTGGAAAGGGAGTTCGTCGGCGGGCAGATAGCCCTGAGCGACGTCATCGAGAACTACCCCGGTTTTCCGTCTATAAGCGGGGCCGCCCTCATGGAGCAGTTCGAGGCCCACGCCAAGAAGTTCGGCCTCGAGATAAGGCTCGCGGGCGTGCTGAACATATCCGACGAGGCAGGGGTAAAGGCGCTCAAGACGACGGAGGGAGAGCTCAAGGCCAGGGCCGTCATAATAGCCACCGGCGCTAAACCGAGAAGGATCGGCGTCCCAGGGGAGAAGGAGCTTACGGGCAAGGGGGTCTCATACTGCGCCACGTGCGACGGCCCGTTTTTCAGGAACCGGAGGGTCATGGTCGTCGGCGGGGGGGATACGGCCGTCAAGGAGGCGGTATACCTCTCCAGGCTCGCCTCCACGGTCTACGTAGTACACAGGAGGGACAAGTTCAGGGCCGAGAAGCTCCTGCAGGAGAAGATGGAGGCGTCCGCCAACGTGGTCCTCCTCAGGAGCCACATACTCAGGGAGATAAAGGGCGAGGGCGGCGTGGTTAAAAGGGCGGCGGTGGAGGACCTCAAGAGCGGCGTTGTGAGAGATATCGAGCTGGAGGGCGTCTTTGTCTTCGTGGGCATAAACCCGACCACCGACTTCGTGGACGTCGAGAAGAACGACGGCGGCTTCATAAAGACTAACGAGCGGATGGAGACGAGCGCGGCCGGCATATTCGCGGCCGGGGACTGCCGCACCACCCCGCTCCTGCAGGTGGCTACCGCCGTCGGCGACGGGGCCATAGCCGCTTACATGGCCGAGGCCTACATAGAGGGCCATTGACCGGGGGCCTATTTTTTTAACGTTCCGGACACCCCCCCGGAGACTTTCAAGTCCCGGAGGTTTCATGGTAGAGACGGCAGGCGCGATAATAGTCTCCATAGGCGGCAACGCCATCATAAGGCGCTCCGACTCCGGCGCCATAGAGGAGCAGTTCGAGAACGTGAGGTCGGTCTGCGCCTGCATAGCCCGGATGGTCAGGGCCGGAGGCTCCGTCATAATCACCCACGGCAACGGCCCCATAGTCGGCAATATCATGATAAGGAACGAGGCCGTAAGGGACAGGATCCCGCCCATGCCGCTCTATATGTGCGACGCGGACAGCGAGGGGGGCATAGGCTTCATGATACAGCAGACCCTCCATAACGAGATACACAGGGCGCACAAGATACAGGACGTAGTAACGGTCGTGACGCAGGTCGTTGTCGACGGAGCCGACCCCGCCTTCAAAAACCCCGCGAAACCAATCGGGCCCTATTACACGGAAGAAGAGGCTGAGAGGCTCGCACACAGGGGCTGGGTGATGGGCAGGGACGCGGTCAAGGGGTACAGGCGCGTGGTGGCCTCGCCGAGGCCGAAAAGGATTGTGGAGGCCGAGGCCATAAGAAAGATATGCGAGGCGGGCATTGTCGTCATCGCCGCCGGCGGAGGGGGCGTGCCGGTGGTGGAGGCGGAGGACGGCACGCTCAAAGGGGTGGACGCCGTAATCGATAAAGACCTCGCCACCGCGCTCCTTGCCAGGCAGACAGGGGCCGGGCTCATCATAAACCTCACGCAGGTGGACAGGGTCTATCTCAACTACGGCGCTCCGGGACAGACCGGGTTGAGCGAGCTTACCGTTGCTCAGGCCAGGGGATATCTGAACGAAGGGCAGTTCCCCCCCGGGAGCATGGGCCCCAAGATAGAGGCGGCCATGGAGTTCCTTGAGGGCGGCGGCAAAGAGGTCGTCATAACCGAGCCGGAGCTTATAGAGGACGCGCTCGCGGGAGAGGCGGGGACACGGATAGTGCCGTAGCCGGGGCCGCGTATTGGTAGTGAAAGGGTGCGTTTTAATCCCGATTTCATGGTATTTTTAAGTTAATCGTACATTATTTATAAGTAAGGTAAAGGTTCGAGACATGGCAGAGCAGAACATAATATGCCCGCATTGCGGCAAGGATATAGAGCTTACCGCGGCCCTTTCCGGCAGGATAAAGGAAGAGGTGCGGAAGGACTTCGAGGACAGGGCCAGGCACAAAGAGCTTGAGATCAAGAAGAGGGAGGATGAGCTCTCAAGGAGGGCCCGCGTCTTTGAGGATTCCAAGAGGTCGCTTGAGGAGTCCTACGAGAGGAGGCTTGCCGTTGAGAAGGCGCGGCTCTCGGACGAGGCCGTGAAGAGGGCCAGGGAGCAGTTGACGGTGGAGCTGAAAGACCTTCAGGAACAAAACTCCGAGAAGGAGAGACAACTGGCCGTCCACGTCAAGGCCGAGCTCGACATGCGCAAGAAGATGAGGGAGATGGAGGAGGAGAGAAAGAGGCTCGACCTCGACGTGGCGAGAAGGATGGATGAGGAGAGGGAGAGGATACGGCAGACCACCCTTGAGATGTTCAGCGAGGAGCACAGGCTCAAGGACCTGGAGAAGGACAAGCGGATACACGACCTGCTTAAGGCCCTGGATGAGGCCAAAAGGAAGGGCGAGCAGGGCTCCATGCAGGCGCAGGGGGAGGCGCTCGAACTCGACCTCGAGGGGCTTTTAAAGTCGCGTTTCCCCGTGGACGCCGTTGAGCCCGTGCCCAAGGGGATGAGGGGCGCGGACATAGTGCAGAGGGTCTATACCAGAGGCGGGCAGTACTGCGGCTCCATAGCGTGGGAGTCCAAACGGACGAAGGCGTGGAGCGACGAGTGGATAACCAAGCTCAAGGACGACCAGCGGGAGGTAAAGGCGGAATTCGCGGTGCTCGTCACCGAGGCCATGCCCAGGGGCGTAAACTCCTTCGCCTGCGTGGAGGGCGTATGGGTGACAAACGTCCCCCTGGCCGGGAGCCTCGCCGAGGTGCTGAGGACCGGCCTCATACAGCTCGCCCAGGCCAAGCTGTCGGAGATCGGCAAGAACGAGAAGATGGAGGCGATATACAATTACCTCTCAGGCTCGGAGTTCAGGCAGAGGATAGAGGCGGTCGTTGAGGCGTTCAGGTCGATGAAAGACGACCTTGATCGTGAGAGAACGGCGATGATGAAGATATGGTCCAAGAGGGAGAAGCAGATAGAGCGCGTGGCGGCGAATACCGCGCGCATGTACGGCGATATGCAGGGGATAATAACGACGCTCCCGGAGATAAACGCCCTGGAGTTGGGCCCGGGGGTTCATCAGCTGGACGAGGATTGAGGGGTGGAAAGCATATTGCGGCCTTTATGCCGAAAAAAAGCCGCGTAGGTTGGGTTAGCGGAGCGTAACCCAACAATCCTTCCGGCAAATCGTTGGGTTGAAAAACGCAACCCAACCTACTACTCTGAATCAAGCGCTCATTTAGATACGTAGACTCTGGAGTGGAATAAAATGCCTAATGACAGAAAGAACGTTTCACACCATATCCTGCCTACTGCCGCGAATTTGCTTGGGATATGCTTTTTGATGGTAACATTCATAAAGGCATCGGGCTTGAAGAACAGGACCATCCTCGATGACTTTGCCGGGCTGGCGATAATCATATTCCTCTTCGCCAGCATCTTTTCATACGCCGCGATGCGTTCAGCAACTAAATCAGAGGTATACGAGAGGGTCGCGGACCTGATCTTCATCTTGGGCCTCGGCCTCATGGCGTTCATAACGTTGATAGTCGCCTTCGAGGTGATATATTAGGGAACCTCTGATTAATTCGCAATAGCATGTCATTCTGAGCAAAGCGAAGAATCTCAACGTCTATAAAATCAATAAGTTACGAGATTCTTCGGTCGCTACGCTTCCTCAGAATGACAGAAAAACATAATTAATCAGAGGCTTCCTTAGCATATAAGGATTGGTGCGGAAGATGCTCGATTCGATAATAGAGTACATAGTCATAGCTACGGTAGCCATGTCCCTCGGCCTGCTGCCGGCGTATATCGCCTTCAGGAACGGCAGGAGCATGCTGAGTTGGTGGATATACGGCACGTTGCTCTTCCCCGTGGCTATCGTACACGCGCTGATGCTCGGCAGGATGTCCATGGGCGGATGCCCGTACTGCCGCAGTATTGTGGACAGGAACGCGGATTACTGCAAGAGGTGCGGCTACGAGTTCCGTTCCAGCGAGTGAGCCGCACTCCCTACCTGGACGCCCACGCGCCTGCGGGCCTTTGCGCCTGTGAGGACCCGGCCTTGAGGTCGAGGGCCTCGTTCAGGTTGGCCCTTGCAACGGAGTACTCCGGGTCTATTCCGAGCGCCCTTCCATAGTGCCCTATCGCCCCGTCGATGTCGCCCGTAAGGAATAACGCGTAACCGAGGTTGTTGTACGCCTCAGGGGAGCCGGGGTTTATCCTGAGCGCTTCCCTGAAGTACCCTTGGGCCTCTTGCGGCCTGTTCGAGTCGAGCAGGAGGTTGCCTAAGTTGTTGTAGGCCTGCCAGTAGCCGGGGTTAAGGGTCAGGGCCTTCCTGTAGCTTTGAGCCGCCCTGTCGAAGTCGCCGGTCATGGTGAAGGCGTACGCAAGGTTGTTGTATGCGTCCGGGTACTCCGGCCTTATCTCAAGCGCCCTGTTGAGATACGCAATGGCCTCCACCGCCCTCCCCGAGTGCGCCAGTATGTAGCCGATATTGTTCAAGGCCCTCGGGTTGCCGGGCGCTTTCCTCGCGGAGTCCCGCCAGAGCGTTAGCTCGTCCGTCCATACGGTATTGCGCCTCATTGTGGCTATGGAAGAGGCCGCTACAATCAGCGCAACGACCACCCATACGCCCCTCCTGGAGTGTTTCCACCTCAATCTGTCCGCGCCGTAAAACAGCGCCGAGCAGAACGCCGTGATGAGCCCCGCGCTCGGGAGATAGACCCTGTGCTCGAAGATAACGTCCTTTATCGGGATTACCGACGATTCAACGGAGAGGGTTATGAAAAAAAAGAAGGCCCCGAAAGATATCAGGCGGAGCGCGGGGTCTTTCCTGTCACGCGACTTGAGGTACAGACAGACCGCGGATGAAAAGAGCGCGATGATGAGCGCGAGCGAAAATAGGACCCTTGGCGCCGCTATAGAGCCGTACAGGGGATAGTCGTAATCGACGTTCTGCCCCGTAGGCAGTATCAGGAGCCTCAAATACGTCACGGCCACCGCGAACTGCGTGACGAGATAATCATGGACGGAGAGCCCGCGCAGGTCTTCGAGCTGTGCGGCCTTCAATGCCGTATCCGCGCCCCTCCCCGCCGCGCCTGAGGCAAAGAGCGTAATGGGTATTATAAGGAGGCACAGGAGAAACGGGACGAGAGATGGTAGCCTTTTCCTGAACCCCGCCCAGTCCTCATGCATCGAGAGCTCGAAGAGCGCCACGACGACCGGCAGGGTGAAGCTTATCTCCTTTGTCTTCTGCGCCGCGACGGCGGATAGGAGGCTTGCCGCGTAAACGGCCCAAGCCCGCCAGGCGCCCCCTCCGGTAAGCCGCGCCTTCACATAGAGCACGAGCGAGAGGAGATAGAAGAACGCGGCAAGGGACGCGAACCTCTGGGTTACGTAAGCCACCGCCTGCGTCTGAAGCGGATGCGTGAGGAATATGAGGGACGCGGCAAATGCTATATCGCCGGGCAAAGTCCCCCGGTCGCCGTCCATGCGCCGGTTTTCGCGGACTGCCTTTAGGACAAGGGATATGAGCAGATAGAGGAGGATGGCGTTGGAGACATGTATGATGACGTTGAACAGATGGTAGCCGAAGGTATCGAGGCCGCCGAGCGCGTAGTTGAGGGCAAAGGAGAGGTACGCGACGTACCTCGCGCCTGAGAGGTCGAGGAAGTTTGCGAGGCTCCGGACCTTCAGGTTCGTCTCTATATTGAGATGGTCGTCGAATACAAAGGGCGCGTTCAGGACGCCGGAGTATATGAAGAGCCCGAGGGCGGCGATTACGATGAACGCCGGAAGTCTCTTTCGCATGTCTTCAGTTTTTTAATGTTAAGTTCCCGGAGGCTTCGTTACGCGGACTGGACCGGCGGGGCGCATATTGTCGTCGGCGTCCCTAAATCCCTATCCTCATGCCGTCGTAGGCGAACTCCATGCCAGGGGGCAGGGCGTCTTTATCCCTCCCGTAGTCGAGGTTGTGGCCGAGGTGCGTGAAGACCGTCCTTGCGGCCTTTACGGCCACGGCGGCCTCTATCGCCTGCTCTATGTTGAAGTGGGTCGGGTGGGGCTTGAACCGCAGCGCGCCGACTATAAGCACCTCAACGCCCATGAGCCTTTCAAGCGAGGCCGCGGGGATGGAGTTGCAGTCGGTCACATATGCCGCCTTCCCTATGCGCCAGCCGAGTATGGTCGCCGGGCCGTGGGATATCTCAACAGGCACGATCTCGACCCCGAATATCTCGAACGGGGAGTCCACGACCGTCGCGGTAAGGTTTGGCTTCCACCCGTCCGCGCCGTCGCCGTTGAAGATGTACTCGAAGGCCCGGCGTATCCTCTCTATCGTATATTCGTTGCCGAAGCACGGGATGGCTGAATTCTGTATGGCGTTGAACGTCCTCAAGTCGTCGATGCCGTGGATGTGGTCGGCGTGGGGGTGGGTGAAGAGCACGGCGTCTATCCTTTCGACCCCGTTGGCAAGGGACTGAAGCCTCAAGTCCGTGGACGTGTCGATGAGGATGTTCCTGCCGTCCGTCCCGTCCGTCCGTATGAGCGCGGAAGACCTCGTGCGCCTGTTGCGAGGGTCGCCGGAGGAGCATACCTGGCAGTGGCAGCCGATTACAGGGACGCCTGTGGATGTGCCGGAGCCTAAGATAACGATTTGCATGGGTATGGTTGTGCGCAGGCCCCTGACCGGCGGCCCGGAAGCTCTATCCGGAGGGCCCCCTGTTGAACATGCATAGCGAGCGCGAGGCCATAGGATGCGCTTCGTTCCTCAGCGCATCCTATGGCTATCTCAGGGGATTAAATACGGCAGGGCTCGCAGCGGCGCAACACCGCCTCTTCAGGCCCGCCGGCGATATCCCGGCTACGTTCTTTCAAAAAAGCCTGGCCCGTGTGGCCGCGCCGCATGGACTACTTCTTGAATTCTCCGACAACGGTGAGCTCGGAGAAGACCTCTTCATCGTGGGGGGCGTCCGCTATATAGTCGGTAAGGTCGCACCCCGCGTAGTGCTCGAAGTGCATGCCGTCCATGAAAAGAGGGGACATGGTGGCGTCGTAGACCTTGTCTTTATAGGCGAAGTAAATAGGATTTTCCGGGCTGCTTCCGTCGTATTTCTTAAGCTCCGCCTCGTCGAATACCTTCATAATGCTAAATAATATAAAACGGCGTCGGCATGAAAGTCAATATAAATACGATGATGGCGGCGAGGCATACGAGCTTCCTCGCCGCGTCGAGCGGGGCGTGCTGGTCCTCAACAGGCGGGTGCCACATGCCGATGACGGAGATGAGCACGGCCCAGATGAACCAGCCCGGCCAGCTTGTCATGCCGAGGATAATGAGCACCCCTGCCATGGCGAAGGAGAAGGCCCTGTGCCTGCGGCCGAGGATAGCGTATATGATGTGTCCGCCGTCGAGCTGGCCCATGGGCAGCAGGTTCATGGCCGTAACGAACATCCCCAACCAGCCGGAGAAGGCGACCGGGTGGAGCA
>JACRNN010000055.1 GCA_016234955.1 Deltaproteobacteria bacterium
AGAGCGGCAAAAACGGCAAGGTCGCCGTCTGCGCCGCCATGCGAAAACTCGTGCATATAATTTACGGCGTTTTAAAGACCGGGAAGCCCTTCAACCCAGATTACGAGATAAATTTGGCTTGACAGCCAAGACGGTATCTACAGGTCTAATCCCCCCTACCCCCCTTTAGAAAAGGGGGGTAGGGGGGTAGGATGGGTTGAGCGCAGCGAAGCCCATCAAAAAACTGCGCCCGCCATTTACATGAGTGTGTCACTGATATTCTGGCGGGCAACGCCCGCGAGCCTTTTATATAATCGCCAAAACATAATACTATGCCCCACCTCCTCAACCCTATTCCCTTTCCTCCGGTCATTTTGATATTGGCCTTTGCCCTCGACCTCGCCGTCGGAGACCCGGAATGGCTCCCACACCCGGTGAGGTGGATAGGGCGGCTCATCGCCGCCCTCGAAGGCGTCATAAGGAGGTTTACGTCCACGCCCGCGCAAGAGAGGCTCGGCGGGATCGTCCTCGCCGTAGCGGTGGTCGCGGCCGTCTACGCGGCCGCGTTCCTGCTCCTTTATGCCGCATACCGCCATTCAACGCCCTTATTCTATCTCCTTTCAATCTATATCGTATGGACCTCCATTTCCGCCAGGTCGTTGAAGAAAGAGGCCGACGGGGTCGTATCCGCGCTAAAGGAGCGGGGTATCGCGGCGGCTCGGACGCGGCTCTCGCGCATCGTCGGGAGGGACACGGAGTCCCTATCCGAGGAAGAGGTCATGAGGGCGGTGGTGGAGACGGTGTCGGAGAACACCTCCGACGGGGTCGTGGCCCCGCTCTTCTTCCTCGCCATAGGGGGGCCTCCCCTGATGCTCGCCTACAAGGCGATAAACACGCTTGATTCAATGGTCGGGTACAGGAACCATAAGTACATCGACTTCGGCAGGTTCTCCGCAAGGCTCGACGACGCGGCCAACTTCATCCCCGCAAGGCTATCCGCGCTCCTCATGGTCATTGCTTCTATGATTTTAGGATATAATTGGAGGGAGGCTTACAGGATATCCCGGAGGGACGGCGGTAAGCACCCGAGCCCGAACTCCGGGCTCCCCGAGGCGGCTGTGGCCGGGGCGCTCGGCGTAAGGCTCGGCGGACAGGCGCACTACGGCGGGCGGGTATCTGAAAAACCCTGCATAGGGGAGCGGCTCCGCGCAATAGACGCGCGTGTGGTATCATCAAGCGTCAATATAATGTATGCGACCACGTTCCTGTCGGTCTTGCTGGCATTTCTGGCGAGGGCGACGGCCGTCATGTTCGCCGGATAGATAAATTAAGGCAAGAGAGGACTTCACATGCTCAACGCGCTCAACTTCATACACCTCCTCTCTCTCGTCATCTGGGTAGGGATGCTTATCTTCTTTACTTTCTTCGTTGCGCCGGTTATATTCAAGACGCTGCCGAGAGAGACCGCGGGTGTCGTCATCGGCGCGCTCTTCAGGAATTACTGGTCCCTCGGCTATTTGACTTCCGCCGTATCTCTCTTGACGCTCATCGCCATATATTCCATCAAAGGGGTTTCTCCGGCCGCGCGCCTCTATTTGCTGGGGTTCATGACCGTATCGACCTACTACCTGGGGCTTGTGGACGGGGCAAGGGCAAGAAGGATCAAGGCAGAGATAAAGTCAACCTCGGATGAAAAGAGGTTGGAGGGCCTGCATAAAAAGTTCAGGAGGGTCCATGCGAGGAGCTCGGCGCTGAACCTGATGGTGCTCTTATCCGGCATCGTCGCCGTATTCCTTACGGCGCTTGAGTTGAAGGTTTGACGCTTATTCCGCGAATGGTTCGCGGTCCGTATCCGGGAAATGAACCCACCCAGGGTTTGAGACCCCAGGGGGTTCCAGAACACTAAAACATTAGACAGAGGAGGTTGTCATGGCCAAGACCGGCGAAGGCAAGGTATTCAAGAAGATAGAGCTTGTCGGGGTGTCATCGACGAGTTTCGAGGACGCGATAAAGAGCGCCGTTGCAAAGGCGTCCGAGAGCCTCCACGGACTTTCCTGGTTCGAGGTCACCGAGCAGCACGGCAAGATAGTCGACGGCAAGGTGGCCGAGTTCCAGGCCGTGCTCAAGGTCGCGTTCAAGATAGATTGAAATTCTCCGCGGCAAGCCGCGGAGAATTTTCAAGCAAGGAATTTATCGTTTGTAATTCGCTCGCTCCTCCACGCGGCAAGCCGCGGGTAATCCGCTCGCTATGCTTGTTGACAGGCGGGACATCAACCCATTCCATCCATGCTCGAAAAAGAGTTCAATGAACGTCAAAGGGCTCGACTTCTTTTTCAACCCCGCGTCTGTCGCCATAGTTGGCGCTTCACCGGCGCAGGGGAAGATCTCCAACATAATAATCCAGAGCCTGAAGGCCTCGGGCTTTCCCGGCGCAATCTACCCCGTAAACCCGAAGTACGCCGTTGTCGAGGGGATGGAGTGCTACCCATCGATAGCCGCCATAAATGAGGAGGTCGACATAGCAATCTTAGCCGTGCCCGCGGCCTCGACCCCGGACGCGCTCAAGCACGCGGGTTCCCGCGTGAAGGGCGCGATAATCGTCGGCGGCGGGTTCTCCGAGACCGGCCAGGAGGGCGCACGGCTCCAGGAGGAAATAACGGCTATAGCCAGGGAGCGCTCTATACGGGTCATCGGGCCCAACTGCATGGGCATATACGACGCGGTATCCAGGCTCGATACGTTCTTTCTCCCGCCTGATAGGATAAAGAGGCCCGCCAAAGGGACGCTCTCTATAATCTCACAGAGCGGCTCCTTCGCCGTAACGGCGATGGACGAGCTCGCCGCCGAAGGCATAGGCATAGCGCGTGTCGTAAGCTACGGCAACAAGGCCGACGTCAACGAGACGGACTGCTTGAGGTTTCTGGCCGTAGACGAGGAGACCGGGGCCGTGGCCGTATACATAGAGTCGATAGAGGACGGAGCCGGGTTCGTCGAGGCCGCAAGGGCGTGCGCGCTTAAAAAGCCGGTCATCGCCCTGAAGGTCGGCAGATACGGGGCCGGGGCGAGTGCCGCACGCTCGCACACCGGGGCGATAGCAGGCAGGTACGAGGCCTACAGGGCGGCCTTTAAAAAGGCCGGGGTCGTGGAGCTCGACGGCTATGAGGACTTCGTCAACGGGTGCAAGGCCTTCGGGAGCCTGCGCCCGGCCTCGGGCAACAGGGCCGTCATCATAACGGACGGCGGGGGGATGGGCGTTGACCTCGCGGACACCTGCCAGGCCATGGGGCTCAAGGTCCCTCAGCTCGACGTCGCGCTCAAACGCGAGCTCGAAGCTATATTCCCGCCCTTCTTCATCGCCTCCAACCCCGTGGACCTCACCGGGAGCGCCACGGACAAGCTATACGCCGAGGCCCTAAAAAAGACCCTTTCAACAAATTTCTTCGACATCGCCATAGTCGTGGCCCTGTGGGGGCCGCCGGGGCTTACCGACGGCTTCGCCGGGGCCATAGCCTCGAAGGCGTCGTCCATCGGCAAGCCCGTGGTGGTCTGCGCCCCCGGCGGAGCCTGGTCAAGGGAGAAGAACAGGCTCTTCATGAAATACGGCCTGCCCGTATTCCCAACCCCCGGGGGCGCGGCAAGGGCGGCCGTCATACTCTCAAAGGCAAAGGGCGTACATGGGCAGAGTTGACGCGGAAAAGATAATCAGGGGCCGCCTGAAGAGCGGCGGACACACCCTCACCGAGCCCGAGGCAAAAGGGCTTTTGAGGTCATATTCCATCCCGGTGCCGAGGTCCCGCGTCGTCAAAGACGCCATAGGGGCCGTGGAGGCCGCGGAAGCGATAGGCTACCCCGTTGTCCTCAAGGTAGTCTCCCCGGATATCCTGCACAAGACCGAGGCTGGAGGGGTCGCCACGGGGATTTCAGACGCCAGGGAGCTTAAGGAGAGGCTCTCCCGGATGTTGCTGAAGCTGGCCGATGAGCGCCCCACGGCCGATATCGAAGGCTTCCTTGTGGAGGAGACCGCATCGAGGGGGGTGGAGGTCATAGCTGGCGTTGTAAGGGACGAACAGTTCGGCCCGCTTGTGATGTTCGGCACGGGCGGGGTCGCCGTTGAGCTTATGCGTGACGTAAGCTTCAGGCTCGCGCCCATGACAAAGGACGAGGCCCACGGTATGATATGCGAGGTCAAGGGATACCCGCTCCTGACGGGTTTCAGGGGGGATACGCCAAAGGACGTCGATGCGCTCGCCGACGTAATAATCAGATTGTCCGGGATCGCCCTTGAGATAGGGGAGATAAAGGAGATAGAGATCAACCCCCTTATCGTGCATGAGAACGGGGCCGTGGCAGTGGACGCGAGGGCGGTGTTGCGATAATATGAAACCTAAGGGACCTCTGATTAATCCCTTAGTCCGTCATTGCGAGCCCTTCGCTTTGTCATTCTGAGTGAAACGAAGAATCTCTCTCTTTCGCTCAGGACAGGCTCCGCGAAGCAATCTCATCTTTTGATAAATCAATATCTTGGAGATTGCTTCGTCGCTAAAGCTTCTCGCAATGACATCGGAAAAAGAATCAATCAGAGATTCCCTAACAGGTTTGAAGACCCAAGGGGTTTCAGAACGCTAAAAAAATGAGAGACATCCACGGCGGGAATATCTGGGGCGCGTCCGTTGCCTCTTCGATCCCTGTTGAAGATATATTGGACTTCAGCGCGTCGATCAACCCGTTCGGCGCGCCGGAGGGAGTGCGGGCCGCGATAGAGCGGGTCCTTAAAAAGGGGCTTGCCTCGCCTTATCCCGACCCCGAATCCTCGGCCCTGAGGAGTTCCCTTGCGCGCTTTCACGGGGTATTTCCCGAGGAGGTCTTACCGGGGAACGGCTCCACTGAATTCATCTACCTCATGCCGGCGGTATACAGGCCGAAGAACGCGCTGATAGTGGAGCCGGCCTTCAGCGAATACCGCAGGGCCCTCAAAAGTTCCGGGTGCAGGGTGGGAAGCCTTATACTCAAGGAGAAGGACGGCTTCGCCTTCGACCCCGGCAGGTTCGCGGACAAGGTGAAACAGGGCTTTGACCTCGTCGTGCTCGCAAACCCGGCAAACCCGACAGGTGCGCTGATGGAGAAGGCGGAGGTCATTGAGGCCGCGAAGATATGCGGGAGAGCGGGGGCCGCGCTCGTCGTTGACGAGGCCTTCGCGGACTTCGCGGAGGCCGAGTCGATAAAGCGGGAGTGCACTGCCATGAGGAACGTGGTGGTGCTCCGGTCGATGACGAAGTTCTTCTCCATGGCCGGACTGAGGCTCGGCTTCATCGTCGCCCGCGCCTCTACCGTAAAGAGGTTCTCCTCTTACATACCGCCGTGGTCGGTCAACACCCTTGCCTCGGCCGCCGGGACGGCGGCCCTTGAAGACTCCGGCTATATCGCAAAGACCCTCAGGTGGGCGGCCTCGGAGAGGGCGGCGCTCTTCAAGGGGCTCTCATCCATCAAAGCGTTGAGGGCCTACCCGGGCACAGCCAACTTCCTCATGGCGAAGATCACCTCCCCCATGACCGCAGGCGAGCTGAAGGCGCGCCTCTTCAGGGACGGGATACTCATACGGGATTTGGGCGCGTTCCGCGGTCTCGGGGACAGGCACTTCCGCGTGGCCTTGAGAAAAAGCCGCGAGAACAGGCTCCTGATAGATGCGTTGCGCCGGGCCCTGCAAGGGGTTCCCCGGATCAGGCGCTAACCTTTATTATAGTCTTGACGTTGCCCCTGACGTTGAAGTCCCCGGTGACCTCCATCGCCCTCGGCCTTAGCAGTCTTTTGAGGTCGTCGAATATGCGGTTCGTAACGGCCTCGTGCGAGACGTGGCAATCCCTGAACGAGTTCAGGTAGAGCTTGAACGATTTAAGCTCCACGACCTTCTTGTCCGGCGTATACACGAGCCTGACGGTGGCGAAGTCCGGGTACCCGGAACGCGGGCACAGGCATGTGAACTCAGGGAAGGATATCTCAACGGTATAGTCTTTCTCCGGGTTGGGGTTGTCCCAGGCCGTAAGCCTTGCCTTCTTGAGAGCCTCTGTGCCGTATCTGGCCTTTACCATCTGTTCCGCTCCTTTCTATCGCTTATAGTGACGATGCGCGGCCGCCTCTGGAGAATGATTCCGGCCTCAATTCTAACAGCTTTACTCTACGCATGTAAAGCCCCTGCGCGTTGTCCGTTGCTTACCAGGGGGGGCGGGGGAAATGGCCTTGACAATATCTCACAATCCAGCAATCATATGTCCATATCTCGGAAAGGAGCGCGCAGGATGAATACGGTCACGATGGTATTGCAGGACGCGCCGTACGGAAACGAAAAGATATGGAATGCATTGAGGCTCTCCCAGGCCCTTCTGTCCGTAGGGTCGAAGGTGAGGATATTCCTTTACGCGGACAGCGTCATTGCCGCCAAAAAGGGACAGCACCCCCCGAAGGGGTACTATAACATCGGGGATATGCTCGCGGAGTTGATTAAAAAGGGGGCCGAGGTGCGGTCGTGCCTCACGTGCACGAACGCACGGGGACTGACCCAGGAGGACTTCATAGAAGGGGCCGTCGTCGGCAAGACCCTCGACCTCGCAAGATGGATAAACGAAGGCGGCCAGGTGATGACGTTTTAAGAGGGTGGCGCGCCTATTGGACGCCGCTTTTGAAACCCCCGAAGCAAGCCATGCATTTTCAAAGCTGTTATAATCAGGCCGGGATCATGGAAGAGAACGCGCAATTATACATAACGGACCGAGGCTTCAAAGCCCTGGTCAAAGGCCTGCTCAAGGAGCGCCGGGTATACGGCACGGTCAGGAAAGACGGCTTCCCCGCCTTCAAGGAGATTTCCGGGGCCGAGGAGATAGAGCTTATCCAGACCCCCACCCACCTCTCGGCCAAGGAATTCCTCTTCCCGCAACGCGAGGTCCTCCTTAAATTCGACATCAAGGACAATACCCATGAGGCGGTCGTAGAGGCGCGGGACCAGGCCATAATAGGGCTCCACCCCTGCGATATCCGGGCCATAGGCCTGATGGACATGGTCTTCTCCTACGGCGCGGAGGACGTGAACTACCTTGCCCGGCGCGGTAGGACCATCCTCATCGGCTCTGATTGCGTGCCGGACAGGTACTGCTTCTGCAAAAGCCTCGGCAATACGGAGGTAGACTCTGGCTTCGATATATTCCTCCACAGGCTCAAGGCCGGCTTTATAGTGAGGACAGGGTCAAAGGCGGGTGCGGACCTCATCCGGAAGTTCGCCGGGCCGAGGAGGCCGCCCCCCGGAGCATTAAAAGAGCTTGAGGAGTCCGGGAGAAAACGTGAAAACTCCTTTACCGCGACCCTTGAGGCCTTGCCTGAGGCCCTGCCGGGCATATACGCCGGGAGCGACGAAAGTCCCGTATGGGAGCGCATCGGCGGTATCTGTTACGGCTGCGGCTCCTGCAACAACGTCTGCCCAACGTGCTACTGCTTTGACGTCAAGGACGAGGTGCGGGCGAACCTCGACGAGGGGGAACGGGTGAGGACATGGGACGGGTGCACGCTCGACGACTTCGCAAAGGTCTCCGGCGGGCACGACTTCAGAAAGACCCGCGCCGCGCGGCTCAGGCACCGCTTCAACAGGAAGTTCCGCTACCTCTCCGGCAGGTTCGACTCGCTTTTTTGCGTCGGTTGCGGCAGGTGCTCAAGGGCCTGCCTCGTCAGGATAAACATAGCGGAAGTCACAAATGAGCTTATACGCGAATCCTACAAAAAGTAGCCCGCACTCCCCTTACCTGCCATCGGCTTGCAGGATAGAGGAGGCGGTCAAGCCTACCGACAAGGAGAAGTTCTTCAGGATAATCCCTCACGACCCTCTCCTCCTCAACTACTCTCCGGGGCAGTTTTTCATGGTGGGGCTGCCGGGCTACGGCGAAGTCCCCATCTCCATCACCTCGGGGCCGGATGAGGGGGGGTGCATGGATCTGTGCATAAGGGCCGTGGGGAACGTGACAAACGCGATACACAGACTTGAAAAGGGGGATGCCCTCTGGGTCAGGGGGCCGTTCGGCAGGGGTTTCGACGTCGAGGGGATGGCGGGCAAGGACCTCGTATTCGTTGCCGGGGGCATCGGGATAGTGCCGATGAGGTCGCTTGTAAAGGCCGTCATAAAGAGAGGCGGGTTCGGCAGGCTTACCCTCTTATACGGGGCAAAAGGCCCGGAGGAGATACTCTACAGGGACGAGTTTGAAGGGTGGAGGGCCGGGGGGGTAGACGTAAGGATTACCATAGACAGGCCGAGCCCCGGATGGCGGGGCGACGTCGGGGTGGTCACGACGCTTATCCCGCCCCTTGATATCGACGGGGGGAGGACTCTGGCCGTAGTCATAGGCCCGCCCGTCATGTACAAATTCGTTATCCGGGGCCTGAGGCAGAAGGGGATAAAGGACGAAGATACGCTCCTCTCCCTGGAGCGGAGGATGAAGTGCGGGCTCGGCAAGTGCGGACACTGCCAGATAAATTGCGTCTATGTCTGCCAGGAGGGCCCTGTATTCAGGCTGAGCGAGCTCAAGGGCCTGCCCGAGGCCATATGAAAGGGATTTTTTATTGTTTCCTTCGGGGTACTCGACCCCGAAGGAAACAATAAACGCCCTTCATGCCCCTTCATGCCTTTGGCTTATCTTCTTTGCAGTCTTTCTTATCCTGCCGGGACCCGGCAGAGCATGAGGTCGATGACGACGTTCAGGTCGGCACCCCCAGTCGCGGCAGGACGTACCTGTTGAGTATTACCCATATCGCCACGACGCCGATTAAGATAAAGACCTCTTTCATGCCGCCCTCTGTCATGATTTATTCTTGACTTGCCTTCAGGTCTTATTCCCCGCGGCCTGCCCGTATACGGAAAAACCCTCCTGCGGAAAAGACCGGTGGTCCGCCGGCCGCCGCACCCCCCCCCTACAGGGCCTGGGCCCTTTTCACTACCTGCGCCCTCTCGGCATCCGACAGGAACGCGTCGGATTCGGGGTAGAGTATGTTCTCTTCCTTCATGTTGTGGTTCGCCAGGACGTTGGTGAAGGCGTAAACGCCTTCGTCCACGCCGGCCTCGTTCCGCGCGTCGGCGGCGCCGAGGATACTGTCGAGGAGTTCGTGTATCTCCTTATGCTCCATGCGCATGACGAAGGTCGGGCCGCTGTCGTGCATACCGGTCTTTTCCTCGAACGCCGGGAAGAGTATCTCCTCCTCTCTCCTGATGTGACTTCTGAGGCCGTGGCCGAACTCCCTGAACTCCCTTGAGGCGTCCTCCCATCTCCCTTCCTTTACGGAGATCTGGAACCTGTTCAATATGCCGTCGAGCCTCCTGTGGTCGGTCTGGAGGTACTCCGTGACCGTCCTGTCCGGGTCTGGCTCCGTCCTTCTCGCTATCTCGACCCTCCATGCCTCCGGGCCCTCCTCCAGCGGCCACCAGTCGAACTCGCCGTCGTGCTCGTTCTGGAACTGGTAGAGCAGCGGCTTTGGCGCGTGGTCGTTTATGAGGATAAAGGATTCGCCGGGTTCAAGCCCCTTGAAGGTGTCGAAGATCATGGGGTGCCTCTCCCTGGGCGCCATGTCCCTCACGTCGAGTATCTTTACGTTCATAGTCTTTTCCATATACCGCCGCCTCCTTGAGCTTTTATCATATTACATATACCCATATTCTGCAACAATAGTGTAATAATGAATATGACAAAAATCAACAGCGGTTAAAATTCCCCGCAGCAAGCTGCGGGGAATCCGCTCGCTATGCTTGTTGAAATTCTCCGCCGCGAAGTCGCCGACGATAGGCGCAAGGCCCACGATGGAGGCGAGATAGGCACGGCAACCAATGGGTCGTTGTCGGCGACTACGGCCAGGGCGGCGCTTATATTCGGCAGACAGTTAGCGGGTTCGACAGCGGTCTTCCGATGTTCTTCATCGGAGCGCGGTTTAGCGGGTGGCGGAGGGAATCAAGAAGGGTCTTTTGTGATTTTTTACGGACGCTACTGATATAAAAAGACTGAAATCAACAGGAATATAGTGACCCAAAGGATGGTAGCGCCGATTGGCCAGTGCTTTATGATGTCAGCGGGGTAAGCAGCCATCTCCCCTTCCACCGTCTCCTCAAAACGGCTTCCCCTGCCGCTGAAGGCGCAAAGGGTCTTGCCCGCGATAATCTCCGTCATCATTAGCGGGTTCCTGGCGAAATAGACAAGGCGCTTCGGAATCGCGTCAAAGAATATCCTGTGTGAAACCTCCAGGCCCTTTGAAAAGGGTTTGTTCAAGACCCACATGAAGGCCGCCGCGCCTTTCCTGTAGAACCAGTCCGTGTCAAGGTTAACGGTATCCGTGAGCTTGATTTTCCTGGCAAGGAGGAAAAACGCAAGGGCTGTAAATACAAGAATGCCGAGGGAACCCGTGATATGTTCCGGCGTATAGGGCTCGTAACCGGCCCCAAAGGGAAGGACCGAATAAAGCAGCCCGGGGTATACGCCTATCCCTATGCACAGGAACGCCGCTATGCCCATGCCGACGAGCATATTCAACGGGATCTCCTTTGTCTCGGTGAACTTCTCTTTGCCGAAAAACATGTAATACGGTATCTTCAGCGTAGTTGAGAGGAGGGTGCCTGAAGAGGCCAGCATGAGGAGCAGCGTGACCAGCTCGTATTTTTCGTGAGCCGCGGCGGACACTATCATCGACTTGCTTACGAAGCCGGCAAAGAGCGGGAAGGCGGATATTGAAAACCCCCCTATCATGTAAAGGACGAAGGTGGCGGGCATCTTCCTTGCAAGCCCGCCCATCTCGGTAAGTTTCCCGACCCCGGTCGCATGAATGACCGCGCCCGCGCCCATGAAGAGCAGGCCCTTGTACAGTATATTGGTAAACGCGTGGGCGGCGGCGCCGTTGAGCGCCAGTTCCGTGCCTATCCCCACCCCGGCCACCATATACCCTACCTGGCTGATGATGTGATATGAAAGGAGGCGCCGGCAATCGTTTTCCATGGTGGCGTAGACTATTCCGAAAACGGCCATGAAGGCGCCGAGCCACAAGAGCCATTCCTCGCCGGCAAACACCCTGATAAGCACATAAACCGCGGTCTTCGTGGTGAAAACCGACATGAAGACCGAACCCGTCACCGTGGCCTCCGGATACGCGTCCGGAAGCCATGCGTTCAACGGCACAACCGCCGCGTTGAGCATGAACCCCGTCATTATCAGATAATAGGCGATGCCGTTCCTGTCCACCGGGCCTAACGTGAGCGAGCCTGAAGAGGAAAAATGGATTATTATGCCCGCGAAGAGCACAAGGCCGCCCGCGATATGGACGAGGAGGTATCTGTTCCCCGCGAGGACCGCCGCCCTGCTCCGCTGCGCGAAGACAAGGTAGGCCGAAGCGAACGCCATGACCTCCCAGAACATGAAGAGCGTCAGAAAGTCCCCGGCGAAGACGACGCCCAAGGAGCTCCCGGCGTAGAAGAACGCCGCCATATGCTGGCGGTCGTCTTCGAGATGGAGCGCATACACGACCCCGATAAAGGTCATGATCGTAAAGATATAGCCGAACAAGAGGCTGAGTTTGTCCACCCTGCATGGAATCAGCTCATGGCCGAGATAGCTGAAAGTCCAGACCGCGTTCGCAGGCATATGCAGGAGGCTATAGAAGGCAAAGGCGGGCAAAAAAAGGAGGTATAGCCTTTTTACCGTCCCCTTAAGGAAGGGGACCGCCAACGCGCCTATAATCAATATTAGCGCCGGATGCGTCCATTCACTCATAATTCCGCACTTTCCTGCCCAGGATTTTATCGAGTATCCAGGCAACCGCGCTAATCGCCATGCATGACGCGAAACCGAAAAAGGCGCTGAAGCCGGGTATCGACTCCCATGCGAACCCCGTGTGTTCGCGGCTGACGAAGAAGTCGCCCGCGAGGACGAGAACCGCCAATATATAAAGAAGTAGCCTCGGTCTGCTCATTTACGCACCGCTAATTCCGCAAGCTGTATGAAGAAATCAGGGAAGACGCCTATCAGGACGGTGCCTATCGCCGTAACCATGAGCGGTAAGACCATCAGGGGCATCTCCCTGACATCTTCATGCGGGTTCTCAGGTTTTTCAAAAAAGGCCTTGTATACTATCGGCAGGAAATATGCCGCGTTAAGCAGCGAGCTGACCAGAAGCACGACCATGAAGACGGCGTTTCCGCCCTTTAAGGCGCCCAGAGACAGGTACCACTTGCTCACAAAGCCCGAAAGCGGCGGGATGCCTATCATCCCGAGCGAACCGATGAAGAACGCGAACATCGTAAGCGGCAGTTTTCTGCCTATCCCGGCCAGTTCGCTTACGTTCTTCCTGTGTGACGCGGCATATATGCTGCCGGCGCAGAAAAAGAGGGTTATCTTTGAGAACGCATGGCTCGCTATATGGAAGATGCCCCCGGCCATGCCGGCCGGCGTCAAAAGGAATACGCCGAGCGCGATATACGAGAGCTGGCTTATCGTCGAGTATGCGAGCCTCGCCTTGAGATTATCCTTCGTCAGCGCGATGAATGACGCGGCGATTATCGTGAAGGACGCCACGTATGCCGCCGGTATATGGACATGCAGGCCCCTGAGCGCGCCGTCGCCGAAGATAAAAAGCGCCACCCTTATGACCGTGAAAACGCCGACCTTTACGACCGCCACCGCGTGCAGCAGCGCGCTTACGGGGGTCGGCGCGACCATCGCCGACGGGAGCCAGCCATGGAACGGCATAATGCCCGCCTTGGCGATCCCGGCCATGTACAATATGAATATCACCGTGAGCATAAGGTCGGACGCCTTGCCGGCAAGGATGCCGCTCAAGGAGAAGTCCAGCGTGCCTGCCGTGACATAGGTCAGGACTATCGCGAACATGAGGAACAGGAACGACGCGCCGAGCAGGTAAACGAGGTATATCCTGCCGCCCCTGATGGCCTCCGGGGTCTGCTCGTGGGCGACCAGAGGGAATGTGGCAAGCGTTATCGCCTCATAGAACAGAAACAGCGTGAACATGTTGGCCGCGAAGGCGGCCCCCATGGTCGCCGCCATGGATACGGCGAAATAGGCGAAGAACCT
>JACRNN010000056.1 GCA_016234955.1 Deltaproteobacteria bacterium
CCTTTCCAAGATAATGTTCATTACCACGGCCAACTCCATTCAGGGCATCCCTTATCCGCTCCTTGACAGGATGGAGATGATAAGGATACCCGGATATACCGAGATCGAGAAGCTCCATATAGTCGAGAAGTTCCTCCTGCCCAAGCAGCTCAAGGCGCACGGGCTTACCAATCAGAACTTCCAGATAAGCAAGGCGACCATACTCTCGGTAATCAGGCGCTACACCAAGGAGGCCGGCGTAAGGAACCTCGAGCGCCAGATGGCCGCCCTGTGCAGGAAGGTGGCCAAGGAGATACTCAAAAAGGGCCGTGACCACAGCGTCCCGGTGACCGTCAAGAGCCTCGGGAGGTTCCTGGGCGTCCCTCCGTACCGCTACGGCGTGATAGAAGAGGCCGACGAAGTGGGCGTAGCCACGGGGCTTGCCTGGACGGAGGCCGGCGGGGAGATGTTGAGCATCGAGGTCGCCCTTGTGCCCGGCAAAGGGAAGCTGACCATAACCGGGAAACTCGGCGACGTGATGCAGGAGTCCGCGCAGGCCGCCATGACATACATAAGGAGCCGCGCGGCCGAGCTCGGTCTTGAAAAGGACTTCTACCAGAAGCTCGACATACATATCCACGTCCCGGAGGGCGCTATCCCGAAGGACGGGCCCTCGGCCGGGATAACGATGGCCACGGCCATAGCCTCGGCCCTCATCAGGATACCCGTCCGTAAAAGCGTGGCGATGACCGGCGAGATTACGCTCAGGGGCAAGGTCCTTCCCATCGGCGGGCTCAAGGAGAAGCTCCTGGCCGCTCACAGGGCCGGGATACCGAAGGTCCTCATACCTAAGGAGAACGAGAAGGACATGAAGGATATCCCCTCCCAGATACTCGATAAGGTAAAGCCGTCCTTTGTCGAGCATATGGACGAGGTGCTCATACAGGCCCTTAACGTAAAGGGCAGGGAAGATATATTCAGGGATCTGAAGGCCAGCTTTGAAAAAGAGCAGGCCGCCCCGGCCGCCGAACCCGTCGCACAGCAGACGGATGCCGTCATAAGGCATTGAAAAAGACGGCGAGAGCGAGGCCCGACGGAAAAACCGCCGAGAGCTTCAAGAAGCATGACGCTGACCGCTCCAGGAGCACGGGTCGCGGGCTGTTAAAATAGCGTCATCTTCCGGGCCTTCGATGGTCGACTCCCGGTTTGCCGGGCGCCCAAATGACAAAGATTCTCTCTTGACAATAAAGAAGAAAATTGATAATTTTAACAGTCCCCGTCGCTGACGGGGATTGCTTTCCCGGGGAGGCTCAAGTGGGCAACGGGGTCAGAGGGGGTGCAATGGGCATTGGGGGCAAGCGGGGTAACAAGGTCAGAGGGTGCAATGGGCATTGGGGGCAAGCGGGGTAACAAGGTCAGAGGGTGCAACGGGCATTGGGGGCAAGCGGGGCAACAAGGTCAGAGGGTGCAACGGGCATTGGGGGTAAGCGGGGCAACAAGGTCAGAGGGTGCAACGGGCATTGGGGGCAAGCGGGGCAACAAGGTCAGAGGGGGCAATGGGACGTTATGGGCATGGGAGAGTAACGTAACAGCGCATACTGACATAGGCTTATGCGGGCGGATAGCTCAGTTGGTAGAGCACAGCCCTTACAAGGCTGGGGTCACAGGTTCGATCCCTGTTCCGCCTACCATATTTATTTTTTTAACATTCTGAAACCCTTTGGGCTTTAAGTCCGGGGAAGGTTCATTTACGAAACGGGGCCGTAGTTAAGTCGGTTATAACGCTGGCCTGTCAAGCCAGAGGGCGCGGGTTCGAGTCCCGTCGGCCCCGCCATTATTATATAGTAAAATCAAATAGTTACAAGATTTAACCTGCCTTGCCAATGCGGCCGCGCTACGTTCCGTGCGCACCGGATGGTGTTAAGGCAGGGTCGTTTCGGAAGCGGTCTATAGAGATATAGACCGCTTTTTTTTGCCGCGGGGAGCTTCAACCCCTCCGTATACCCCTTCATACGGGCGAATCCCCCTATGGGCCGCCAGGCGGCGCCGGAGTCGACGACGCATAAACCACCACGGGGACCAATCCGCGGGGTTTCCGTTGGCACTGTCGATCGCAGCTTGCGCCAGTCAAGCTGCGCTTAATTAGACCCCGAAGGAAACATTAAAATTCTCCGCAGCAAGCCGCGGAGAATTTTCAAGTAAGGAATTCATCGTTTGTAATTCGCTCGCTCCTCCCCGCGGCAAGCAGCGGGGAATCCGCTCGCTATGCTTGTTAAAAATCTCTGTTTTTCGATATGTTAAAGAAATTTTTATATCCGTCCGATATGAAAAGAGATAGATGGAGTATAAAGAGGCCCTTCTTTAACCTTAAATGACCGAAAATGACAAAAACTCCAGGGCCTATCATTGTTCGGGAACCCCGTAATGTGAGAATAACACCCTGATATCAACGGGAATCCCCCGTTTTTTGAGGCGGGGGTATCTTCACTTCGTCATCGGCCCGGCCTTTGAAGCTCCCCTGCCCCAAGCCGCGGGGAATCTTCGACATATAAGGGAGTTATATTTCTATTCGCTCGCTTGACCCCGCGGCTTGGGCTTAGGGGAATGCGCTCGCTATGCATGTTCAAATCCATCACCGTTATTGACCCGCGCCAGTACCGCGGGAGATGCCGCAGGCAGAAAAATATAAAAGGAGAAGCGTATGATATTGAACCGGATAGGGTTCATCAACCGGATGCCGATAAGGTTGAAGGTCAGTCTCACCGTAGTCTTCATTTTGGCCTTGATCATCGGCCTGCTCACCACCTACGGCTTGAAGCGCGAGAAGTACCGGATGGTCGAGGGTGTCAAGAAAGAAGTCATTGACCTGACGACCATGTACTTCGACGGCCTCAATACCATGATGCTCACCGGCACCATGGACAAGCGCGACATCTTCAGAAAGAAGATGCTCTCCAGGGAAGGCATAGTGGAGGCCAGGCCCATCCGCGGAAACCCGGTCTCCGACCAGTTTGGTCCGGGCTTCTCCGAGGACGTGCCGGTCGACGACCTCGACCGCCGCGCCCTCACGGGGGAGGACGTGAGCATGATCGCCAGGAAGGACGGCCGCAGGGTGCTTACCGTGATAACGCCGTTCAAGGCGACGGAGAATACCAGGGGGGTTAACTGCCTCAAGTGCCACAAC